>CANIFK010000682.1 GCA_947466555.1 Acidobacteriota bacterium
GGGCTGGTGCGGACGGGGTGGGCGTCGGCGGTGTGCGCGGGGGACTTCAATAACAACGGGTTCCCGGATCTGTTCATTACCTACTGGGGGCAGAATGTCCTGTACCGGAATAACGGGGATGGGACGTTTACGGACGTGACCCAGGAGGCTGGGCTGGCGGGGAGCGCGCGGCGGTGGGGAGCGGGTTGTACCTTTATCGACTACGACCGGGACGGGAAGCTGGACCTGTTCGTGACGGAGTACGTGGACTTCGATCCGGCGCGGGTGCCGAAGCCGGGGCAGAAGGCGTTCTGCAACTGGAAGGGCGTCCCGGTGAACTGCGGGCCGTTGGGGCTGCCGCCGGGGCGGCACTGGCTGTACCACAACAACGGGGACGGGACGTTCACGGACGTGAGCGTGAAGAGCGGCGTGGCGAAGGCGAAGGGGTCCTATGGGATGACGGCGGTGGCCGGGGACTTCGACAACGACGGGTGGCCGGACATCTATGTGGCCTGTGATTCGACGCCGAGCTTCCTGTTCCGGAACAACCACGACGGGACGTTCAGCGAGGTGGCGCTGGAGAACGGCGTGGCGCTGAACGAGGATGGGATGGAGCAGGCGGGGATGGGGATCGGCGTCGGGGATTATGACCTGGACGGGAGTCTGGACGTGTTCAAGACTCATTTCGCCGATGATACGAACGTCCTGTATAAGAACGACGGGAAGGGGAACTTCCAGGACATGACGATCAAGAGCTTGCTGGGGGTGGAGACGCGGTTTATCGGGTGGGGCGCGGGGATGGTGGACCTGGATAACGACGGGCATCCGGACCTGTTTTATGTGACCGGGAATGTGTACCCGGAGGTGGAGCGGAAGCTGCGGCAGTATGCGTACAAGACGCCGCGGATTGTGTTCCGGAACCTTGGGAACGGGACGTTTGAGGAGTTCCCGCTGGACGTGGCGCCGCAGTCGAGCCGGGGGTGCGCGTTTGGAGATTTCGATAACGACGGGGATGTGGACGTACTCATTTGGAATATGGACGCGCCGCCGACGTTACTGCGGAATGACCTGCCGGCGACGTTGGGACGGCATTGGATCAAGGTGAAGTTAGAGGGAGTTACTTCGAACCGGGCCGCGATTGGCGGGCGGGTCACCTGTTTCTATGGGGGAAAGAAGCAGGCCCAGGAGGTGATGAGCCAGGGCAGTTTCTACTCGGTGAATGACTGGCGGCTGCACTTTGGCCTGGGCCCGGTGAAGGTGGTGGACCTGGAGGTCCGCTGGCCCTCGGGTAAGAAGGAGACGGTTAAGGGTGTTGCGGCCGACCGTCTGGTTACTATCCGCGAGGGCCAGGGAATTGTGGGTTAGTTGGAGAGGATGAAGTTGACGTCGATGGGGGAGATGACTTCGACGGGTTCTCCATTCAGGAGCGTGGGGTTGTAGCGCCACTGGCGGACCGCTTCGAGGGCGGCGGGGGCGAGGAGCGGATGGCCGCTGACGACCTTTAGCTGCTGGACCGTGCCGTCCTTGGCGATGATGCCTTCGAGCTTGACGAGGCCGGAGATGCGGGCCTGCTTGGCGAGGGGCGGGTAGGCCGGGTTGATACGCTGGAGGATCTGCGGGGCGCGGACGTTGCCGCCGACGCGGATGCGCTGGGGTGGCTGCGTCTTCACGGGTTCGGGGGGCTTCGGCGGGGGCCCGCTGGGGATGTTGCCGATACTGCCGGCGAATACGGGGCCGGTGGAATCGGCCGAGACCGACGGCGGGCCGAAGGTGAAGGCGGGCGGGGCGAAGTCGCCGCTATCGATGATGTCGGCGATGGGGTTGATTCGCCCGGTGGGGGCGGTGAAGGGGCGGCGCGGCTGGGTGGCGACGACGCTGTTGGTGTTGGCGGCGCGGGCCGACTGCGCGGGTTGGACCTTCACCTCAACAGGCTGGACTGGCTTCATGGGGACATAGATCAGCGCCTTGGGCAGCATGACGCTGAGTAACTCCGGACTGACCATGGGTACGAGTAACATGCTGGTTACCAGGCCAGCCTGGACGACTAGGCCCATCCACGACCACTTACTCCGCCGCTGGCGGGAGTTATCTAACACCGATTGTTCAAACATTGCGTTCCTCCTCGCCAGATCAGACCCCGGCGAGGAGGAAAAGGTTCCCGGTGTTTACGCGAGTTGGATGACGGATTTGCCGACGCCGTCTTTGTAGGCTTCCAGATCCGAGAAGGCCCGTTCGATCTGATCGAGGGGGCTGCGGTGGGTGACGACGGGCCCGAGGAACGTGGGGCGTTCGGCTAGCAGCTCAATGGCCAGATGGGTTTCGTGGTTGCTGCGGCGGACGTTGTAGAGCGGCACTTCCTTGCGGCGGAGTTCGTGGAAGTGGATGGCCGGGCGGGCTTCACTGGGGATGCCGGTGGCGACGACGCGGCCGCCCTTGGCGACGGCGATGCAGGCATGTTCCAGAGACCCGTCCTTGGTGACGCAATCGAGGACGGTTTCGACGCCGCGGCGGTTGGTGGCGGCGAGGATTTCCTTGGATGGGTCGGTCTCGGCCGGGTCGATGACGACGTCGGCGCCCATGGCGCGGGCGAGGTCGCGGCGGTGGGCGACGGGGTCGACGGCGAAGACGCGGCGGACGCCCTGCATCTTGAGCATGGCGACCGTCAGGCTGCCGATGGGGCCGCAGCCGAAGACGGCGGCGGAGACGCCGGGGGTGAGGTCGGCGAACTGCAGGGAGTGCAGGGCGACGGCGAGGGGTTCAAAGAGCGTCCCTTCGGCGAGGCCGACGCCGGCTGGGATGGGGACCAGGCAGTGTTCCGGGACGGAGACGACGTCGCGGAAGTAGCCGGGGTCGGGGCCGGCGCTGAGGAAGCGGATGTTGTCGCAGAGATTATGGCGGCCGGTGCGGCACATCGGGCAGTGGTAGCAGTAGATGGCCGGTTCGAGGAAGGCCCGGTCGCCGGGTTGCCAGCCGGTGACGCCGGCACCGGTTTTGAGAACGGTGCCGGTGGGTTCGTGGCCGAGGACCATGGGGTAGACGCTGGGCGTGTCGCCCACGGAGCCTTCGGAGAAGTTATGAAGGTCCGAGCCACAGATACCGCAGAAGTGGACCCGGACCTGGATTTCGCCCGGGCGCGGATCGGCCGGGGCAGCTTCGGTGACGTGGAAGCGATGTTGAGCGATGAGTTGAGCGGTGCGCACTTATTTCTTAAACAGGTTCTCAAATGCGGCGCGGGCGTTGTGGACCGTGCGGGAAACGTACGGCGTGGAGGCGGGCGCGGCGGTAGCCATTACCTTGGGAGGTTCCGGCGGTTTGGTGGATTCGCGAGCGACGGTGACGCGGGGGCTGAAGAGCTGGCACTCGTTCTTCTTGTCCTTGGCGGTGATGCGCTCGGTGATGGGCTTGGTGCACTGGAAACATGCCCTGGAAACAGTATACAGCATTTATTATGTTGGAGTTGCAGCTGGTGCGATGTGCTGCTGCGAAGCCATTTGTGTGCTGCTGGTGCACTCGCTGAGCCTGTTTTCGCTTGTTTACGCTGGTGTCCTGGCAAAGTTCCTGCTGGTTCTGCACGCACCCTCAGCCTCTTCAGCGTTGTCCTTTCGCAACGACAACACTGGCGTTTTGCTCCCAAGAAACCTCCACGCTTGCGCAGCGTTGTGCTGGCGCTGTGGCTGTGTTGTGATGCACAGTGCGTGTTGAAACGACGTTTCGCCAGGAGTAAACGAAAAGCCCACAACGTCGTGTCAC
>CANIFK010000683.1 GCA_947466555.1 Acidobacteriota bacterium
CAGCGGCGCCCGGAACGGCAGGTCCAAATCCAGCGGCCGCCGCAAAAACCGGATCCCAAACTCCTCCGCCACCGTCCGCACCGCCCGGCACACCGGTGCCAGCAAATGCGTATGTTTGTGCGCGTCCGCGTGCAGCGGCTTCAACCCCGCAGCCGTGATCTTCGCCGCCTGCGCCGCCAGCTCCCCGTACAGGTCCAGCTTCCCCCCATACACCGCCCGCACCAGCGCCGGAACGTCCTTCGGCAGCGGCTCCCCGCTCACCAGCGAGCGCCCGCCCACCAACACAAAATGCACGCCGATATCCAACGTCGGCGTCTCCCCTGCCAGCCGCACCGCGTCGTCAAAGGCGTCCCCATTCGCCATCAACGTCGTCGCCGTCAGGATGCCCTTCGTGTGGGCTTCCACAATGCCCGCGTTCACGTCACGCGTGAATCCAAAATCATCCGCGTTGACGATCAGGCGTTTCAAAACAGTTTGAGCTGAATGGTCAGGAACTTCTTCGGATTCGCCCGGAAGTCCTTCATGACCCCGTTCATCTCCTTCATCGTTCCGTTCATCGAATCGTACAGCGCCGGGTTCACCATCAGCTGCCCCATCGTCCCCTGGCCGCTATTGACCTTATCAATGGTTTTGTCCAGGTTCAGAATCAGCTTGTTCATGTTCGCGTGCAGCTCATCGCTCTTGATCAGCTTGCCCGCCGTCCCGTTGCCCTTGTTGATCTCGTCAATCGTCTTCCGCAACTCGGCAACAGTCCCCTTCACCTCATCGTAAAGCGCCGGATCCTTCAGCAGCTTGCTCGCCGAACCCTTGCCCTCATTGAGGTCGGTCTGCAACGTGGCAATCGTCGCGTCCACCCGTTTGATCGTGCTCCGGATGTCCTCGTACATGGCCTCGTCATAGAGCAACTTGCCCACCGTGCCCTTGCCATCCCCAATCGACGCGGCGATCTTCTGCACCTCCGCCACCGTCGCCACCAGCCGCTGGTACAACTCGTCATCCACCAGCAACTTCCCAATCGAACCCTTCCCCGTCTCCACCGTTTCCACGATGTGGTTGATCCGATTAATAATCTCCTGCAACGACTGCAATGACGGATACGCCGCGTTCACCAGGTCCTGGAACTCCCGCGTGTCCAGGCTCTTCAGCTCCCCGCCCGGCGCCACCGGCGTCCCCGCCTTGCCCATCTTGATGTTGATGTACTTGGTGCCCAGCAGGTTCTCGGCGCCAATCGCCGCCTGCGAATCGGAAGGAATCCGCGCCAGCTTGTCCTGGTCAATCACCAGGTCCAGCTTAATCCGCCGGTTCGGCTGGTTCTCGCCCGACAGGCCCACGGCGCCAATCTTCCCAATCAAAATCCCGCTCAGCCGCACGGCCGAGCCCTCGGTGATCGCCGCCGAATCGTCCAGATACGTATACACCGTCACCTCTTTGGAAAAGAGGCTCTTATTGCCGGTCAACAAAAAGACCAGCACGGCAAGGATGAAGAGGGCCACGGCGGCAAGAATGCCGACACGTAATTGAGCCCAGGAGACTTTAGCGGCGGATGACATGGGGATCAGTGGGCGGAACGTTGCATGGAAAATTTCGAAATATACGGGTCGCTGGATGCGTCCAGCTCAGCTTCGCTGCCTTCAAATACGATCCGGCCGTCGCGCATCACCACGAACCGCGTGCTCTTTCGCAGAGGCGAATCATCGGGAATACGCTCCAACCGCTTACTCTCCGGATTGTAGCGGAAATTGGCCATGATATGCCCGTCTTGAAATCGGTGAGAGATAATCGCCGACGTCGCATTCCGCATTTCACGCTCCTGAATAATCAGCGCCATGATGTTGTTCGCCGTAATCGGATCCAGCCCCGCCGTCGGCGAATCATACAGCAACAACGCCGGATCGCTGATCCCCGCTCGCGCAATGCCCACGCGCCGTCGCATCCCGCCCGATAGCTCGCTCGGAAACTTCCCCAGCGTGTGCCCCAACTCCACAAACTCCAAAGCTTCTTTCACCGCCGGGTGCGCCTGCTCCGCCGTCTGGTTGCTCCGGTTCACCAGCGGGTACGCCACGTTCTCCTCAATCGTTAAGGAGTCGAACAACCCGCCCTCCTGGAACAACACCCCGACGTGGCTGCGCACTTCAAACCACTGGTTCTCCCCGAAATCCGTCACATCCTGGCCAAACAAATAAATCCGCCCGCTCGTCGGTTTCAACAGCCCCAGCGCGATCTTGAACATCACCGTCTTCCCCGCGCCAGCCGCGCCCAGGATGATCTTCGTCTCCCCCGCCCACATCTCCAAATTGACGTTGTCCAACACCTTGGAATCGTCCTCAAACGCCAGCGAAATATTCTCCAGCCGAAGAATACACTTCCGCTCTGTGGCCGCTCGCGACATCAGATGTTTACGAACACCCGCGTGATCAGGAACGTGCAAACGAAAATCCACACGCTCGCCACAACCACCGCCTGCGTCGTCGCCCGCCCCACGCCCTGCGTCCCGCCCGTCGTCCGGATCCCGTACAAACAACCCACCAGCGAAATAATAAACGCGAACACCAGCGGCTTCAGCAACCCTTGCGCAATGTCGTTGTACTCCAGCGAACGCCACGCGTTGTTCCAATACTGGCTCGACGTCGTCAGCGCCATCAGCGGCACCGCAATCAGATACCCGCCGATAATCCCAATAAAATCGGCCACAATCGTCAACAGCGGCAGCGTGAAGCAAGTCGCAATCAACCGCGGCGTCACCAGCTTCTTAATCGGATCGGTGCCCAACGCGCGCATCGCGTCAATCTGCTCGGTCACCTTCATCGATCCCAATTCGCTGGCAATCCCCGAAGCATTCCGCCCCGCCACCAACAGCGCCGTCAACACCGGCCCCATCTCACGCACCAGCGTGATGGCCGTAATCTGCCCCACCTGCCCCGTCGCCCCATACTGCGAAAGCGCGCGCGACATCTGCAACGCCATCACCGCGCCGCTGAAAAATCCAATCAAAATGGTGATCGGCAAACTGCCCACGCCAATCGTGTCCATTTGCAGGATCACGTCGCTACCGTAGAATGGTCGACGTACGATGTTCGTTGTTGCCCGGCCGGCCAGGAGGATAAATTCCTGGAACGTCACGATGGGCGACTTCAAGATGTCGAGCAACCTGAACTCTCCTCCAAAAATTCGATGCTAACACGCGCATGAAGGGTCTTACCGATATTCCTGGTATCCAAGTCGGCCACGCCTCCGACCTGGTCGCCCTCACCGGAGCCACTGTCATCTTATGCGAAGCCGGTGCCGTCGCCGGTGTCGACATCGGCGGCGCCGCCACCGGCTCCCAGGAATTGGACGTCCTCAGTCCCCTCCACGTCACCCCGCACATCCACGCCGTCACCCTCGCCGGCGGCTCCGCGTTTGGTCTCGAAGCCGCCAGCGGCGTCCGCAAATACCTGGAGAAAAAGGGTGTCGGGTTCGTTTTCGGCCCCGCCCGCATCCCCATCGTCCCGGCCATGATCCTCTTCGATCTCGGCATCGGCAGCGCCACCGTCCGCCCCACCCGCGAAATGGGTGAGGTAGCCGCCGCCGCCGCCACGACCGCCGCCGTCGTCGAAGGAAGCATCGGCGCCGGCACCGGCGCAACAGTCGGCAAGTTCGCCGGCATGAGTCGCGCCATGAAAGGCGGCGTCGGTTCGTTCACTGTCCCCCTCGGCAACAAAGGCGTGCTGGTCTCCGCCCTCGCC
>CANIFK010000684.1 GCA_947466555.1 Acidobacteriota bacterium
CCCGATAGGGCACAATGCCGGTTCCGGTAGCCACGAGTATCGAATCCATCGCCGGCTCCCGCCATACGAACGTTCCCAGAATCCCCTTCAGTTCCACCGTATCGCCCACGCCGAGCGCGAACAAATACGGCGAAAACACCCCGTCCGGCACCAGGTTCAGGCAGATTTCAAACTGATTGTCGCCGCGCGGCGCCGCCGCGAGCGAATAGGCCCGGGTGATCTCCCGGCCCCCGATCTGGGCCGTCAACGAGGCGAACTGGCCGGGCTGGAAGTCCAGCGCGCCGGCCCCCGGAATCTCGAATACAAAATGCCGGATCCCAGGCGCTAAGTCCTTGAACCCAATCAACTTCGCCGTCATGCCTGCAGTGCCGCCGCCGCTCTTTCCAGAAGTATGCCCACCAGCGACGGATGGCCGTCGAGCGGCTCCGTCACGTCGATGTGCACCCCTTCATGGATGCCGGTCAACTCTTCCACGATGCGCGGCAAATCTCGACGCAGGTGGATGCCGAGTGTCAGAAAGTACGGGATCACGACGATCCGCTTGGCCCCCCGCGCCGCCAGGCGCGCGACGGCTTCGCGCAGGTCCGGTTGGGCCATCTCCAAATACGCCGTCTCCACCAGTTCGTAGCCGCCTTCGCTGGCCATCCGCGCGGTCACGCGCATCACGGCTTCGTTCGCCGCGGCGACGCTGGAGCCGTGGGCAAACACCACCAGCCCGGTCACTCGCCACCCTCCGGGAACGCCGCGCGCAGGTAATGCACATAGGCCCGTCCGTTCGGCTTGCCGTTGTCGTAACCGTAGGCTACGCGGGCCATGAAGACCAGCACGCCCAGGAATGCGGTATCGGCGAACGGTCCGGCCTCCCGGTCCTGCAATTCCGCCTTGAACGGATCCAGCTTTTCGCGGAAGCGGGTCACGATCCCCTGGGCCACCTCGCCCTCCGGGTCCACATTTTCGCCCTTGCGGTAGGAGGCCACCAGCGCCTCAATGGCCTCGCGAGCTTCTTTATCGGTCGCGTTTGGCACCGGTTTCAAGGCGTTGTTCATGAACGCCGCCATCAGCATGAGCACCATTTCCGACCGCTGCAGGAACTCGTCGTCGATCTTCACATCGCGGTGCGGCATCCCCGCTTCACTGAATTCCCGCTTCTCGTGCAGGCGCGAATCGCGGAGGTAGGAGCACTCGAACGGGCAGTTGATGGTCACCTCGCGCTCGGTCGCGCAGCACTGTGTGCAGATGTCCTCCCCCCTCGCGGTGCAGTAGCGCTTACCCTTCCGCGCTTCACAAATAGTACATGTTGCCATTCTGGCCATCGTATCATTGCCTAATGCAGCGCCTCGACATCTACCTCAAAGTGGAACTCGAGCTCGACAACTCCGAGCAGCCCCAACGTGTGGCCCGAGAACTGGAACGGATACTGAAGCGGTTCTACGGCGTCCGTACCGCCGAAGCCACCAACCTGGTCGTGCGCGAAGACTGAAAACTACTTGCGCCGGTAGGTGCTCGACGCGCCTTTGGCGTCGGTCATCGTCAATTCGTTCCCCGATACCCGTACCTGGAACACCGACACCGCTTTGGTCGTCGGCTTCCGCACGGGCGCGCCGCCGCAGGTGCGCGAATCGAATGTGCCGTCGGTGGGCGTCGTCGTCAGCTCACTGCCGCGCAGCGTGTACGTCCCGGTGATGTTCATGAAGTAGCTGTTGATGCAGGTGGAATACGTGAACTGCATCAGGCCGTACTGCTGGTAGGTGCCGTCGGGCAGGAACTTGTAGGTCATGTTGTTGCCCGATGGCGGGGCCAGTGCACCGGTGACGCTGTCCTGCCGCACGATCGTCGAAATGCGCCCGGAATACCATTCACCGGTGATCGGGCCGTCCGTGCCCCGATGGGACGCGAAGAACGCCATCGCCGTCGGCCGGTACTTCTGATACGACGCAGAATCGTTCGTTGCGAACAGCATGGCCTCCAATTGCCCGTTCCGCACCCACGCCATTGCCGCCCGGTGCGTCCGCGAGCCGTTCGGTTCCTGCACCTCATATTCGGCCATCGCCGCGCCGCCATCGGCATCGCGTACCTCGCCGCCGGCCACCACTTTCCCGCCCAGATAGCTCTGCATTCCTTTCGTCAGCCCCGCGCGCGCATCACCCGCGAATGGCTTGGCGGGGGCCATCATAATCATCGCCTCCTCCCCCTTGAAATAGGCCACGGCGCCGTTCTGTTCCTGCTTCCGCCAGCCGTCATTCTCCAGCGCCGTAGCCGCAAATCCAATACCGCAAAAAGTAATCAAAGTCGTCAAAAGTCGCATATATCCACTCACGCGACGCGCCCGCCCGGAAAAGCTCACCCCGGCGCGAGTAAACTGGAGAGTGGATGCCTCCTAAAACCCGCACCGTGAGCGCGCGTAGTTTTTTCGCGCCCCGCGGAGCTCTCTCCGAATGGCATCCGAACTACGAGTTCCGCCCCGGCCAGCTGGAAATGGCCGAGGCCGTCGAATCGGCTATCGACGAACGCAAGCACCTGCTGGTCGAAGCCGGCACGGGCACCGGTAAATCGCTCGCCTATCTGGTCCCCGCCATTCTCTCCGGCAAGCGCGTCGTCGTCTCCACCGGCACCAAGAACCTGCAGGAACAGCTGTTCTTCAAAGACATTCCGTTCCTGCAACAGCACTTCGCCAACCAGCTGCGCGTCACCTACATGAAGGGCCGGTCCAACTACGCCTGCCGCCAGAAGATCTACGACGCCGAGCGGGAGCCGATCCTCTCCGGGCTCGAAGAGGTTGCCGATTTCCAGATCATCCGCGAGTGGGAAAAGAACACCGAAACCGGTGACCGGGCCGAGATCAAGACGCTCCCGGAATCCTCCTCTGCCTGGGCCAAGGTGGACGCCCGCGGCGAGCTCTGCACCGGCCAGAAGTGCGCCCAGTTCGAACGCTGCTTCATCACGGAAATGCAGCGCCGGGCGCTGGCGTCGGACATCATCATCGTCAACCACCACCTGTTCTTCGCCGATCTCGCTGTCAAAGAGAACGACTTTGCCAGCATCATCCCCGATTACGAAGCCGTGGTATTCGACGAAGCCCACGAGTTGGAAGACGTCGCCGGGCAGTACTTCGGCCTGTCGGTCAGCAACTTCATGATCGATGACCTGCGCAAGGACATTCTGTCGCTCGCGCGGCGCAAGAGCCTGGGCACGCCCGATCTGGACCGCGTCTTAATTAGCCTGCAGGACTCGACAGAGCGCTTTTTCGCCTGCTTCCCGGCCCAGGAGGGGCGCACCGGGTTTCAACGCCGTGCGGAGTTCGTGAGGCAGTACGACGACGTCTACCAGGACCTGCTCTCATCTCTCGAAATGACGGGCGTGCAACTGCAGATGATCCGCGAGTCGATGGACGAGGTGGTGCCGTTGTTCGGCCGTGCGCGGTCGTTGCAGGAGAGCCTGAAGCAGTACCTGGAAGGCGTCGCCGAGGATTTCGTCTACTGGATTGAACGGCGCAACCGCGGCGTCTACTTGCAGGCTGTTCCGATCAATATTTCGAACCTGCTGTCCGAAAAACTGTTCGACAAAGTCCCGTCCACCATCCTCACCTCCGCCACACTTTCGGTGGAGGGCGGGTTCGACTATCTCATCAAACGCCTCGGTATTCCCTACGCGCGCACGCTGAACGTGGCCAGCCCGTTCAACTTCCAGGAGCAGGCGCTGCTCTACGTGCCGCAGCACCTGCC
>CANIFK010000685.1 GCA_947466555.1 Acidobacteriota bacterium
CGGCCGGGCTTTTTCCCAAACAAACCAACCAAACTAGAAGCTCAACCGAAGCGCGAACCGAGCCTGCCGCTCGCCCACCGCGCTCGTGATCTCCCCATACCCGTTCAACGCCCGGATCGAACCATCCGCATTCCGCGTCATGTTCGAAACGTTCGTCCCCGGGTTGCCAAACTGCGGCGTATTCGTCACACCAAACATCTCGGCCCGGAACTGCAGGCCAACCCGCTCAGTGATCTTGAACCCACGGAACACACTCGCGTCCAGGTTAAACACCCCCGGCCCGCGCAGCAGATTCCGGCCCGACGTCCCGAACCGCGCCGTCGTAATCGCCGCGAACGCGTTCGGATCGAAGTACGGCTGGCCCACGCCATGCCCGCCCGGCAGGTTCACCGTCGCCAGAATCTGATCGGCCGTCTGCGTGCTGCCCGGCGCGTTCAACGACGTGCCCGCGGCGGTCACCGTAAACGGCACGCCCGACGTCCGGCTCATGATCCAGTTCGTCTGCCAGTCGCTCAGCAAATGACGCGCAAAACCCGTCGCGCCAATGTTGTGCCCCCGGCCCAACGGAATCGCATAGTTCCCGTAGAACTGCAGGTTGTGCGTGCGGTCAAAGCCCTGTACGGCCTTGTTCCGCGCCAGCATCGGCACGTAGTTGAACGTCAACCCGCCATCCGTATCGTCGGTGTAGCCAATCGCACGCGACCAGGTATAGGAAGCCCCCAGCGTCGTGGAACCAAACCGTCGCGTAACGTTCGTCAACAGCCCGTTGTACTCGGAAGTATTGAACGGCGTGAACAACCGAACGTCGGCAATGCGGCCGAACTGCGGGAACAGCGCGCGCCCCGCGTTACCCAACCCGGGCACGCCCGCGTTGATGTTCTGAATCACCGTCTGCCGGATCCCGCGCGTGCCAACGTAGCCGATCGTCAGGTTCACGTCGTGGCCCATATCACGCTGCATCGTCAGGTTCCACGATTCGATGTACCCGCGATTAAACTTCGTCGGGAACGTCGTCGTGCCCACCGCTGCCGGGAACGAGAACACGCTCTGGTTCAAGTCCGGACCAACAAACTGCGGCAAACCCGTGCGCAACGAACCGGCCGCTTCAAACGAAGAGTTGCCGGAGAACTGCGTCGAAATCGTCGCCGGATACGCATCGCGCAGATACCGGAACGTATTCGGGTCGACGCTGATACCACCGCCCAAACGGATCACCATCTTCTCGCTGGCGCGATAGGCGAAACCCAGGCGCGGCGCAAACTGCCCCTTGCCCGTTTCAATCCCGCCACGGTAGATCTTGTCCGTCTGCGCGTCATAGCGCTCCGCCGGACCATGATCGCGCGTCGGCGCCGGATAGATCTCATAGCGGAGACCGATATCCATCGTCAGCTTCCGGTTGATCTGCCAAGCATCGCGAATGTAGAAGCCATACGAAGGCATCCGCACCGTCGCCGGGTTCATGTACTGAATGTCCTTCCCCATCGCCGACGGCAAGCCCAGCATAAAGTCGCCGTAGGAGTTGTAACCCGTCGTCGCCGCCCCGCCGCGAAGCGAAGTCAAACCGCCGCCGAAGTTAAACCCGCCACGCGGCCCGTTGGAAGCCTGCGGCTGGAAGTGGTTGATGTCAAACCGCGAGAACTCAAAGCCCATGCGGATGTTGTGCGAACCCTTGGAATAGCCAAGGTTCCAGTTCGTCACCCACTGGTTATCGCGGAACAAAAACGGATTGGAGACGTTCGGATTCCCCAGGCTCGAAAACTGGCTGAACGTGAAACGCGGATAGCCGCCCTGCAGCCGGTCGCCGCCGTTGGTCCCCGGAATCTTCAAATCGTCCAACCCATAGTTCTTCGCAAGATCGACGTTCTCCGCCGACAACCGCAACCGCGTGAACCCAATCACGCCGTCCAGAATCAGCCGCGGCGTGATCGTATACGTGCCGCCAACCGCGGTCGTCTGAATCAGCCCCGGCGCACGGCCCGGCTGCCCGCCATTGGTGGCGTCGCCGCCAGCCGCTCCCAAGGAAGGAGCGTCGAACACCAGCGTCGGCGAAAAGCTGTAGCGCGTAAACACCTGCAGCTTCTCCGTCGGCACATAGTTCACTTTGAAATCCACGTTGTCGCGCCGGAACTCGTACCCGGCCACCGCCAGATAGTTGTTCGGAAACACCGGCTGGTTCGCAGCCGGAATCAAACTCGTCATCAACGCCGCCGCCGGGTCAATCCGCGCCGTCGGAATCCGGTTCCCCGGGAACGCCAAGCGCCCCGAGCCATCCGTCGCGCCCGTCGCCGGGTCGAACAGCGTCGTCCCCGTCGCCGAGAAATCGCCCGCCCGCATCGCCGCCGTCGGCACCGTGCGCAACGCGCTCGCCGCCTGCCGCTTCGTCGTCCGTTCCCAGTCGCTGAAGAAGAACAACTTGTTCTTCACAATCGGCCCGCCAATCATCCCGCCAAACTGGTTCTGCACGTTCTTCGGCGCCCGATTCGGGTCGCCCGTGCAGGAGTACAGGCAGTAAAAATAATTCCGGGCTTTCAAAGCCGAGTTCGTCATAAACTCCCAGCCCGCCCCATGGAATTGGTTCGTTCCGGATTTGATGATCACGTTCATCGCCGCGCCGCCCGCCATACCCTGCTCGGCGTCAAACGAGTTCGACACCACGTTCACCGTCTCCACCGCTTCCACCGACGGCACATAGGCCACCAGCCGAGGCAGCCACGGGTGCGAAATCGTCGCCCCATCCAGCTTCGTATTGTTCGACGATTGCGGCATGCCATTCGCCTGCGTCGCCATCGAACGCTGCGGGTTGCCGGATTCCGAGTGCACTTCCACCGGCGGCGTGAACCCCGGCAGAATCTTGTAGAGAGCCTGGAAGTTCCGCCCCTGCGAATTGATCAACGGCAGGTCCGTCATCTGCTCCGAGCGGATCTGATTGTTCACGTCCGCCCGATCCGTTTGGAGCATCGAAGCGCTCGCGCCAACGGTGATCGATTCATTCACCTGCGTCACCGACAAAGAGACATCGACGCGCAAAATCGAGTTCGGCCCGACCGACGCGCTGTTCATCACGCGCGGCGAAAACGACGCCGCCGAAATGGTGACTTTGTAATTACCCGGCTGCAGATCGCTCATCAGGTAAGCCCCGCGGTCATCGGTCGTGGCAGACTTCACCACGCCCGTCGCCAGGTTCAGTGTTTCAACTTTCGCATTAGGGACGGCGGCGCCGGAGGCGTCGGTCACATTCCCGGTAAGAGACCCATAGAGGGTTTGAGCGCTAACAGGCCCAGTCGCCAACAAGGCGGACAGGATCGTAAGCACGAGGATCCGTGTAGCAAGCATGAGTAACCCCAATCAAACGAACTTTACGCCATCCTATCAAAAATCCGCACGCCCCCAAACGAACATTTCTTAATCCCCAAAATTAGGGACAGTCACCGCAATTACCAATTTCCTCCTATCGTAAATCCCCGTAAAACGTCCCTGTGGAAAACTCAGTCACAAGGGAAATCGATTTATTTTCAAGCCGTTAACCCAAACGGAACCAACAACCTACAGCCAAATCAGAAACTCGCAAGCCGCCGGTTACTAGTCAAGCCCCCCATAGAATCGAAGCAGTATGGCACTACAAAACCATTCCAACCGACGCGCCGAATCCGCCCGGATCAACGGCGCCAAAAGCCAGGGCCCGAAAACGCCCGAAGGCCTCCTCAAAGCAAGAACC
>CANIFK010000686.1 GCA_947466555.1 Acidobacteriota bacterium
AAGACGGCACAATCCTAGTCCCAATCGAGTTTTACCCATCCGCAAAGAGCCGCACCGCCGCCGCCGTCGAGGGCAATTCGCCGGGTCTTTGGGAAGGGCAGTCCAGGGACTACCGATTTCCGAATGCCGGGCATACCGCTGAGCGCCATTCGCGCCTCCGGTGTACCGAGTTCCGGCGCCAGCGTCTTGGAACGGAATCCAGCGCCCCAGCCAACGGGGAACAGGCAGGAATCCCCCGAGAGCTTCGACTCCTCGTCCCGTAGCTTCTCCACTGTTTCGATGAGCGGTTTGAGCGCGGCGTGTTTGGCGTAGGCCGCCTGGTCGCCAATCCACCGGCGAGCCTGGACGCGCAGCGCTTCGGTGACGCCGGGCGGCAAAGCCCCGCGCCCTTCGAACACCGCCCCGGGCCGCGCCATTTCGGCGAACTGCTGTCCGGGTTTCCACTCGGAGGGGCCGGTCTTCCCCTCGGTCCGCAGAACCAGAACGCGAGTCTGATAGACGCGGAAGGAGTCGGCCGGCGTGCGCGCATCGGTGAAGGCGAGTCCATCCAACGCCCGCCGTCCGCCGGCGGCGTCGAGCGCCGACAACGTCTTCCAACGCAGCCCTTCGGCGGCGCAGTCGATCCACAACTGCCGTGCCTTTTCCGGGTCGATGGCTCCGCCCAGCCAAGCCGTGCGGAACGCTCCCTTAATCGCGCTGCCCGGCAGCAGGCGCCGGCCGCCGCCGTGGGCGAAGCGCGGAATATGCAGATCTTCGGTGCGCGCCTTCTCCCAAATCGTCGCTAACCCACCGGAAGCAAACGGAATCTTCGCCGAGCTATAGCCCTGCGCATACCCGCCCCACTGGGACCATTCCAGCCGTTCGGCTTTCCGCAGCTGGTCCAGATAACTCTCCAGCCGGGGATTGCGGGCGAGCAGTTTGAAGATGCGTTCCTGGTCGAGCACACGCACTTCGTTCTGCCACACCATGTAATCGATCGGCGTCAGCAATTCACCGGACCCGGCGAGCATCGGGGACAAAACAGTCAGGCGGTAGCGGCGGTTCATACCTGCGCCTCCTCCGGCCACGGCAGCGCCAATCCGGCTCCATACCGCAGCACCGGGTGCGCCGCGCCATCGACGGTCGATTCGCTGATCCGCCCGGCCGGTTCGGTTTCGCTCGCGAGCACCGCGCCCTCACGCACGAACCGCAGCTCCGGTTTCGCGCCCGCGCCGGGTGTCCAGCCGGAACGCGAGAGCGTCCGGTAGGCACCGCTGTCCCACGCCACGGCATCGGCCTCGGCGGGGGCGAACAGCCCGATGGTCCACCACTTTCCACCAGCGGCCACCGCGCCTTTCCAGCCGGCGTTCTGCAATAGCTTTCCCAACTCGCCTTCGCGATAACGCGGGCGGCGAGACCGGCCCCAGCCGGCGCCACGCCAGCCGCCAATGCCTTCGTCGGCCAGCAGCCGGAAGACCGCCTTCAAACGCTGCGACCAGACGGCGGCAATCTCCGCATTGGCGAACACGAACAGTGCCCACGCGCCCGAGTTGTTTCCGAACTCAATGCCCTCGGTCGATACCGCCGGAGCGGCAGTGCCATCGAAACGGTCCACGGCGGCGCGTTGGCGCTCCACGGGCCGATAGGGGCCGCCGGCGTTGGCGCGGTCGGCCGATTGCAGGCAGCCGCTGGGCAGGTCCAGCAGCCAACGATGTTCGTCGAACTTACGCGCGGCCAGGTCCTGAATCGCCCCGAGCGGAGCGAAGCGAACCGATTCCAAACGGACGCGCCGCAGCCCCGGATAGGCGCGAACGGCCTCCGGCAACGGCGCATAATACACGTCGTTCTGCAGCGGGAGCAGGGAACTCATGCGCGTGGCTGGGGCGCCCTCGGACAACCATTCCGGCAGCCAACCGAGCAGGCCCATGGCGTTGCTGACGGCGCCAAACAGCGAGTCGCTGGGCACGAGCGAAGCGGGCTCCTCGGAGCGGCCCGCGCCGCAGCGCCAGGGGGTGATCGGCAATAGTTGCACCAGCAGTGCTGGCCGTTCAGTCGGCATGGGTGGTTATTCGCTCAGGCGGAGCGCGAACTCGTCGGCCAGAACGGCCTGCTGCAGGGCTTCGGTATTGGCCGCCTTGGCCACTTCCTCTTCCTGCGCGCCGTCGGCATAATAGCGCCGGCTGCGCCACACGGCGCGGATGTTCTGGAACTCCACGCGGCCGCTGCCGCGCGAACCGCCGCCACCGAGCGCGGCATCTTCCATCAGGCGAAGACCCTGCACCACCAGCGGCACCAGCTTCTGGTCGCCGTCCTGCAGAATGTCGATGACGATGCGCACCTTGAACCGGGCGCCGGCCGGCACGCGTTCGAGCGTGCGCGGATTGGCTTGGGCGGTGATGCGGTCGATGGCGTTTTCGCTCTTCACCTCGGTCAATTCGTCGTCGAGCTGTTCGCGCATCTGCGCGGTAATCGATTCGACTTCGAGCGGCGCGTCGTAGATCGCCAGACGGGCCGGTGTGATGTGGCGGCCTTCGACGGCGTCGCCCTTCACGCGCTCCATGCGGCCCGGGTTGCGGCCGAAGAGCAGGCAGATGGGATCGTCGTTGCGGTCGCTCTGGTGGATGCGCACTTCCTGGCCGCGGCGGCGCGAGAGGTACACCATCTCGTCGGGCGCGGTGAGGCCAAGGGCGTGTTCCAACAGGCTGCGCAGGCGGCCGCGGAGCGAGGAGCCGGGCACGATGGGCCGGCCGAAGGCGTCTTTGACAACCGGGTTGTCGGCGCCGCCGATTTCAAGCGAGCCTTTGCCGGCGCCAATGTGGAGGCCGGTGAGGCAGACGAGTGAAGCGTCGATGACCAGCTTGCCGGCGAGGCGGATTTCGGGGACTTGGGAAGAAGAGCTCATGGTTTTCCTGGGTTCGCCGTGATTATTCGTTGTACGCGATGATGGCTTCGAACAGGTCGCGGAACCGGTCGTAGCCTCGGGTTTCATTGCGCCGGGTGACTTGGAGCAGCAGCTTTTCGAGCGGGTCGAGCGAGCGCAGCCCGTGGCGGGCGATGGTATATGCCAGCCGGGCGCGCAGCATGACGAACTGGTGCTGACGGTCGGCTTCCACAGCGCGGCAGGCGCGGCGGACGGCGCCATACAGACGGCGCAACTGCGACCGCGTGCCGGCGTCGAGATCCCGCAGCCGCGCCACCAGCACGTGCGCCTGGTTGTCCAGGTACAGGCTGTCGCTGATCAGCTTGTCGTATTCGATTTCAACGGGGCCTTCGGGGCGGCGCATGTCGGGACGGCGATCGCCGCCGCCACGCTGTTCGCCACCGCGACGGTCGTTGCCACCACGGTCATTACCACCGCCACCGCCACGCGGTTCCTGCCCGCGGCGGTCGTTGCCCTTGTTCGGATTCGGTTCGCGCTGGCCGCCGCCCTGCGGCTGGGCCTGCCGTTCTCGGGGAGGCCGGTCGCCACCGCGATTTTCACGCGGCGGACGATCTCCACGCGGCTCGCGCGGCGGGCGATCTCCACGGGGGGCGGGAGCGGCGGTTGTGGCAGGCGCTTCGGCGGGCGCTTCCGCGGATGCGGGCGCGGACTCGACAGGCGCAGTTTCCACCGCGGCCGGAGTGTCAACAGGAGCGGCCGTTTCCACCGGCGCCGGCGCTTCGGGCGCGGCGGCGGCGGGTGCCGTGGTCTCTTCCGTTACCGGCGATTCCGGGGCCGGTTGTGGGGTATCCGT
>CANIFK010000687.1 GCA_947466555.1 Acidobacteriota bacterium
GCGCCTTCGTCGCCGCCGCCTACCACCAGAGTCCCGAATTTGGCGATGCCGTCGCCAACGCCATGATCGACCGGCTCCATAGCGAACCCACCGGCTCCCGCAACGTGGAAAACATCATCGACGCATTCCGCTTCATTCCCGACCAGAACCTCGGTCGGCTGTGGCCCCGCATTCGGCTGGAAATCAAGACTATGGCCGATGCCAGCGTCTGGGCGACCGTCACCCGGCGCGCCTGGCTGGCGGACAACCCCACGCCAGACCTGCTCAAAGCGATGAGTCTGCAGAATACGACGACCAGAGATATCTACCGCCGCAAACACATCCTCCATTCGGCCATGGCGGGCCTGTGCGACGCCGCTCTCGCCGGGCGCGCCAGCGCCGATGCTCTCCCAGCCTTCGCGGAGCTCTTGCAACAACCGGGCTTCCTGCCGGATTCTCTCCCGCAAGAACGAGAGAGCCCGCAACCAGACGTGGTTGGTGTGGCGAATACCCTGGCCGCGCTGGGCGCGGACCGCGAGTACATCCAGAGACTAAAACTCCATCCCTATATCGCCAGCAACCTGAAACCGCTGATTGAGCAGGCTCTCCGCAAACCGAACTGCAAGTTCCAGTAGATTAAGCGAACCGCGTCTTACCGGGCTGCGCCAACGGGGTCGGCTCAAACTTGCCGTTCCAATCCACCGTCGCCGGACCCAGCCGCTCCTGCGAATTCAGCGCCTGTTCCCACGTGATCTGCTGGCCCGTGTAGGCCGCCATGCGTCCCATGATGCCCATCAGCGTCGAACTGCACATGCGGTCGCCGTCGTTCATCACTTCGCCCTTGCGAATGGCCTGGAACAACAGGTCGTGCTCGCGCTGGTACATGTCGTACTTCTGGCCGCTGAAGGTCCAGGGGTTGTCGCCCACAATGCGCGGGTTCGGCCCCTTGCCGATAATCGCCTGGCCCTTGGTGCCCATGATGTAGTCGGCGTTTTCGTTGTGGCAGCCTTCAATTTGACGGTTCGCCACCGTCGCGCGCAGCCCGTTCGCCCACACATAGTTCACGGAGAAGTGGTCGAAAATGTTGCCGCCCTGCGCCGGAATGGCGCGCCCACCCACGGCCACGCAGCTCGCCGGCGGAGCGTCCTTGAACGCCCATGCCACCTTGTCCACGCTGTGAATCGCCTGCTCTACCAGCGAATCGCCGCACAGCCAGGTGAAGTTGTACCAGTTGCGGATCTGCCATTCGACGTCGCTCATCCCGGCCGGACGCGTGTCGGCCGGAGGCATCGGCTTCACCGGGTTGGTGTAGTAGGTGGCGTAGTAGTTGACCAGGTTGCCAATGTCGCCTTTGTTGATACGGTCAAACGTCTCAACAATGTAATTGGAGTAGCGCCAGCAGAAACCGGCCACCAGGTTCAGGCGCTTCTCCCGAGCCATCTTCACCGTCTCCATCACGTGGCGCAGACCGGGGCCATCCACAGCCATCGGCTTCTCGCAGAACACGTGCTTGCCCTTTTCAATGGCGTAGCGCAACTGATCCGGCCGGAACCCCGGCGGCGTGGCGAGGAGGACCACGTCGATATCGGAATCGATCAATTTCTTATAGGCGTCCAGGCCGACGTACATGTTGGCCTTCTCCACCTTCACCTTGTCCTTGTGGATCCGCTTCAGCCGTTCCACGGACTCATCGATCCGCTCCTGAAAGACATCGGCCATGGCGGTCAGGTTCGAAAAATCGTCCGCCTTCAGCGCCTGCGCCGCCGCGCCGGAACCGCGTCCGCCGCAGCCGACGAGGCCGATCTTAATCGCCTTCGTAGCCTGCATCGCGCTCAAAAGCGCGGGCGCGCCCAGAGTCACAGCGCCGCCCTTGAGAAAGTCGCGACGGCCATTTCCGTAGATCATTCAGGAGTCCTCCTTAAGAAACCTCTATGGTATCGCAGCCTACGATTTTGGGACGTGCGGATGCGAGCGGCAGCAGTCGGGCATCTGCGTGCGCACCAGTTCCAGCGCCACCGTGGCCTTGTCCAGGAAGTTGGAGGAGCTGCTGATGACATACCGCAGCGGGTGCTTGTCCCAGGCCTTGCGGATCCGCGCGTCAATCTTCCGCGCCTCCTCCACAGTCTCCAACCTCGTGCCAACGCGCTGATACGCCTCCGGCCCGGCGGTCTCCACATGGATCACCGCCGCGTAGCGCGCCAGCTCCTCGTGGAGCGTCGTGCCATGCGCGCCAAACAGCCCCCGCGAGGTGCCCGGCCAATACGCCAGCCCATCCAAAGTGCCCCGGTCGCAAAGGATCACCGCCGCGTCATCGATGGCCAGCGCCAGCCGTTCCATTTCGCGTTGAATCGCAAAGATGGCGTGCTGCGAAGCCCGATGCCCGGCGTCGTTCGAAAGGCGCGGAAACCCGCCACTGAAGACAATGCTCGCCGCCTCCGGAAGCAGGACGACATGCCGGCAGAAGTACCGCCGGGCCATCTCCAGAATGGCCGTCTTCCCGCCACCGGGCCCGCCGGTGAGCACGACCAGTTTCGCGGTGTGCCGTTTGCGCGTGCAGGAACAAGGATGAGTGCCGGCCGGTAGGTGGTCCATGGGTTCTCACCGGCCATCCTATCGCGACTTTGGTTAGCATGGGTCTTTATGAAGGTGTGGTGGGAGCAGCCGCGAAGCCTTGCGGAGGAGTCGACGGACCGGGACGGCTACGTCCGGGAAGCGGCAGTAGCGAAGATGGCGGCCGACCCAGCGCCGCACTGGATTCCCCTGCTGCTGCCGCGCGCGGCGGATTGGGTGGAACCCGTTCGACGGCGCGCCCAACAAGCGCTCCGCCAGCACCTCCGTCCAGAGTCGGCGGCGGCGTTTGCAGCCAATCTGGGATTGATCGAAGGACTGCGGAAGCGGACGCGTTTTCCGGCTGAGCTCTACGCCGAAATCCAGGCACTGCTGCTCTCCCCGGCCTGCGCGGCTGCTCTGGAAGACGGCTTATCAGCTACCGATGTCCACGCCCGTCGAGCCTGCTTCCGGCTGGCGTTCGTACAGCCAACACGTCTCGCGTTCGCCTGGGCGGCGCGCGACCGGGATGCGCCCATCCGCACCCTGGCGTTCGCCCATCCGGATATCAACCCGCAGCTGTTCACACTGGCCGCGACCGATACGGCCGCGTCAATCCGGCGGCTGGCGTTTGAAAAACTCGGGCCAACCGAGGCGTTCCTCTTCGATCCCGCCGCCGGCCTGCGCAGAGACGCCCAACGCGCCTTCCCCAGCGCCGCCGCCATCTACCGGGCCAACGCACCAACCGCGATCACCGTCCAAGGCCTGGGCGAGACCGGGGACGCCAGCGACGTGCCGCGCCTCGCCGAACTGCTCGGGCAGGTCCTGCCCTCCGTCCGCGTGGCTGCCATTCGCGCCTTGCACAAACTGGGCGCCATTGATCGCTACACGGACCGTCTCCTCGAAGCACTTGCCGACCCCAGCCCGTCCGTCGCCCGCGAAGCGGCCATCACGCTCTTGGACAACCGCTTGGCCGATGCCGAGATCATCTGGCATCGCTCCCGCCAAACGCCCGGCCTGCTGCGGCTGATGCGAAAAGCCCCGCCATGGGCGGGGCTACGGATCTATCTGGAATGCGGCGATACGTCCCGCCTGGCGAATTGGAGCCGCCGCGGCAGCAATGGCTCGGCGCGCCTGGCTCCCGCGGACAAAGCGCGCACTCTCGCCCTGCTGGAAGCGGCGGCCC
>CANIFK010000688.1 GCA_947466555.1 Acidobacteriota bacterium
CGCGGAGATTTGGTGTTGACGGTGGTGGGGCTGGGGGTGTGCGTGGTGGTGGATTGATGGCGAGGGCTGTGGGTGTTGGTGGACGAGGGATGCTGCGGAGAGTTGCGGTTGACGGTGGTGCGGCTGGGATTGTGCGTGGTGGTGGATTGATGGCGAGGGTGGGTGGTGTTGGTGGTGGATGGATGGTGCGGAGGTTTGCGGTTGATGGTGGTTGGGCTGGGGTGGTGCGTGGTGGTGGATGGATGGTGCGGAGATTTGTTGTTGATGGCGGTGGGGCTGGGGTGGTGCGTGGTGGGCGATTTATGACGCGGGCTGTGGGTGTTGGTGGTCGATGGATGGTGAGGAGATTTGCTGTTGATGGTGGTGCGGCTGGGGTTGTGCGTGGTGGTGGATTGAAGGCGCGTGTGTGCCGTGTTGGTGGGCGATCGGTGATGCGCAGCGTTGCGGTTGAAGGTGGTGGGGCGTTGGGTGGGGTTCTTCGTGGGACTTGCGGTTTGGCTGGGGTGGAGGTGGCTGGTGCGTAGACTCCTTCTATTCCCGATTGCCGCGTTGACGTTGGCGGCGGCGCCGAGTTGTGAGTCTGAGGCGCGGGCGTGGCGCGGGTCGGCGAAACCGCCGGACCGGGCGGCGTTGGAACAGTGCGCGGTTCGGCTTGCCGCTTCGCCGGCTGGGGCGGCGGCGCGGTTGACGATGGCTGTCGCCGCGATTGAGGCGCAACGGTTCGCCGAGGCGCAGCCGATTCTGCAGAAAGTCCGCGGGCCGCTGTTGCGCGGCATTGATGACTACTTGGCCTTCTTTCAGGCGTCGGTGCTGGCGGGGCAGGAGCGGCACGCCGAAGCTGTCGCGACCCTGGAACCTGTCTGGCGGCAGCAACCGGTTTCGGCCATCGCCGGGCGGGCGGCGTTGTTGGCCGCCAAATCCTACATGACCCTGGGTAAGCCGGAGATGGCGGCGGGGCTGCTGGAGAAATTCGATTCGCAGACGGCGCAGCCGCAGGGCGACTTCGCCACGGCTGAGGCGTGGCTGGCGGCGGGGAATCGGGCGAAGGCTGGCACCTATTTCGCTCGGGTGTATTTCCGGTATCCCGTTTCCGCGGAAGCCGCGCGCGTAGGGAGCGAATGGCGTGCCGCCGGTACGCCTGCCGATTACTGGTTGCGCGCCGAGCGGAGCGCGCCGGGGCAGGCGGCGGCGATCCGGGCCGAGTTGGCCGCGGCCGCGGTGAATTGGACCGCCGAGGATCGCGAACTGGCGACCGTGAAGGGCTGGGAACTCGAATACAAGGCCAAGCACTATGCCGATGTCCGGCGGGCGCTGGCTCCGATGACGCTCTCCTCCCCGATGGCCGATGCCGAGCGCACGTTCTTCCTTTACCAGACGGCGCGGCGGATGGATCTGACCGCCGACCGGGCGGCGGCGTTCGACCGGCTGGGGAAGCATCATACGGGCTCGCCGCGGTATTTGGAGGCGCTGCTTTCCGAAGGCTACCGGTATCTGAACGACAACGATTATGCGGCCTACGAGCCGATCTACCGGGCCTGCGCGACGCACTTTGAACGGGACGCCAAAGCGCCGTTCTGCCATTGGAAATTGGTCTGGAGTTCGTACTTGCGGCGGCGGAACGATGCCGAAGCCCTGCTGCGGGAGCATTTGCAGAAGTTTCCCCATTCCGAAAAAGCCAATTCGGCGCTGTACTTTCTGGGCCGGCTGGCCGAGCGGCGCGGAGACGTGGGCGCGGCGCGCGTCTACTACGAAGCCGCGCAGACGCGGTTCACCAACACCTACTACTCTCTGATTGCCAGCGACCGATTGAACGACGCGCGGGTGCGGGCGGCGGCGGCTTCGGCCGATGCGCGGCTATGGGTGGACGGCGTGCGCTGGCCGCAACGGACCCCGTTTACGGCGGCCGAGGCGGCGACGGCCAAGGCGCGGCGGGAGCGGGCGATGCTGTTGGCGATGGCCGGGCTCGATAACTACGCCGAGTTCGAACTGCGCATGGGCGCGCGCGAGGAGAAAGCCCCGATCGGGCTGGCGATGGACTTGGCTGAGCACATGACGAAGCTGGGCCAGGCCGATAAGGGTTTGCGTTACATCAAGGGCCTGTTGCCGGGCTACCTGTGGTTCCCGTGGGACGGGGCGGGGGAGCGGTTCTGGCGGTTGGCGTTCCCGATGCCGTACCAGGAAGACGTGGAGAAGTATGCGCGGGAGCACGATGTGGATCCGTACGTGGTGGCGGGGTTGATCCGGCAGGAGTCGGAGTTTAACGCGCGGGTGGTGAGCCATGCGAATGCGTATGGGTTGACGCAGATCGTACCGTCGACGGGGCGCGAGTTGAGCCGGCGCGTGGGCATGCGGGCGTTTACGACGGCGATGTTGTTTGACCCGGCGGTGAATTTGCGGCTGGGCACGTTTTATTTGAAGACGCTGTTGAAGTCGTTCGGCGGGCGGTGGGAGGACGTGCTGGCGGCGTATAACGGCGGCGGGTCGCGGGTGACGAAGTGGCGGCGGTTTGGCGAGTTCAACGAGCAGGCAGAGTTTATCGAGACGATTCCGTTCGACGAGACTAGGGACTACGTGCAGAGCGTATTGCGGAACGCCTCGGTGTACCGGCGACTGTACGAAGGGAAAGTGGCTTCGGTACACTCGACAAATGAGCCTCCCGCAAAGCCTCGCGCAGCCACTCTCAAGAAGCCGCTTCCGAAGCGAAAGAACCGCTGATTTTACCGAATCCGTCATCCGCGAGATGACGCGTTTGGCGGTGGCGGCCGGGGCGGTGAACCTGGCGCAGGGGTTTCCGGATTTCGCGGCGCCTTCCTTCTTAAAGGAAGCCGCGGCGGAGGCGATTGCCGCTAATCACAACCAGTATCCGATTACGTGGGGCATTCCGCCGTTGCGCGACGCGATTGCCTACAAGTACCAGCAGACCTATGGGATTGAGCTGGACCCGGCGCGGGAGATTACCGTGGTGTGCGGGGCGACCGAGGGGATGGTGGCGACCTTGCTGGCGACCGTGAATGCGGGCGATGAGGTGATCGTCTTCGAACCTTACTACGAGAACTATCATCCCGATTTGCAGCTTTGCGGCGGCGTGCGGCGCATTGTTACATTGCAGGCGCCAGACTGGACGTTTGACAAAGAGGAGTTGCGGCGCGCGTTCAACTCGAAGACGAAGGCGATTATCATTAACACTCCGAATAATCCGACTGGTCGCGTGTTCAGCCGGGAGGAGTTAGAGTTTATCGCCGCGCTGTGCGTGGAGCACGATGCGTTGTGCATTACCGATGAGATTTACGAGCACATTGTTTATGACGGTGCCGTTCACGTGCCGGTGATGTCGCTGCCAGGGATGCGGGAGCGGGCTGTGATCGTGAACTCGATGAGCAAAACCTATTCGGTGACCGGGTGGCGCGTGGGTTGGGTGGCGGCGGCGCCAGACCTGACCGATTCGATCCGGAAGGTGCACGACTTCCTGACCGTCGGCGCGGCCACGCCGCTGCAGTATGCGGGTGTGACGGCGTTGCGGCAGCCGGAATCGTTCTATGGGCACCTGGCGGTAGAGTACGTGCAGCGCCGGGATCAGTTGATTCAAATTCTGACCGAGGCCGGGTTCCGGTGCTTCCGGCCGTCGGGCGCCTACTATGTGATGACCGATATTTCCGGCTTCGGATTCCCCGATGATGTGAAATTTGTGCGGCACATGATCGATAAA
>CANIFK010000689.1 GCA_947466555.1 Acidobacteriota bacterium
ATTCGCTGCGCCTTGGCAATCATCATCGTAATCGGCGGCAGGTCATAGTACAGCCCAAAGTACAACTTCGGTCCCATCGGGTGCCCGCCCATCCGGAAGATCAACTCGCGCGGCATCCGGATAATCTGCGCATTCTTCGCCGCCGGCTTTCCCGCAGCCTCCGCCAGAGCCGCCAGCAGGTCGGACTGCGTCGTCGATCGCGCGTTGGCCACATTGAACGCGTGCCCAACGGCGCCATGCTCCTCCATCGCCGCCGTACACGCCGACACGACATCATGGACATAGGCAAACTGCATCAGCCGCCGCCCGTCGCCCGGCAGGATCCACGGCTTGCCATCCCGCAACCGGTCCCAGAAAAACTGCTCCCGGTAATAAGGATTCCCCGGCCCATAGACAAACGGAGGCCGCAGCGTCACCGCCGGGAACCCGTACCGCTGGTGCAACCGGAACAACACCCGCTCACTCATCGCCTTGTTACGCGCGTATAAGTCCGGATGGTCGTCAGCCACCAACCCATCGCCCTCGTAGTGGTTCAACCCGCCGCCATACGCCGCCACGCTGGAGATAAACACATACCGGTGCAACTGATCGCCGCACGCCCGCGCCGTCGCCTCCACCTGCGCCGCCGTCGTCCCGCGCTCCCAGTCGTAGACGTTATCGAATACGACGTCGAACCCCTTGCCCGCAATCGCCTTCGCAAACCCCGCCGCGTCGTTTCGGTCGGCCACCAATTCACGCACCTTCGCCCCCAGGTCATGACCCGGTTTGCGGTGGAGAATCGTGACTTCATGCCCGTCCTTCACCAGCCGGGAAACAAGGTTCCGGCCGATGAAAAGCGTGCCGCCAATCACCAATACTTTTCTTCGCGGACCCAATGTAAATAACTCCAGCGGATGCGCTAGGCCCGCCCTGAAACGACTACTTGATATACTAACATTCGGATGTCGAATCGCGGCAATGCGGCAGCCTCAACGCAAATACTGACGGCTCTCATCGTCGACGACGAAGCTCTCGCCCGCGACGAACTGGCCTATCTGCTCAAAGATTTCCCGGAAGTCGAAGTCGCCGCCACCGCCGCCAACGGCCTCGAAGCGATCAGTCTCATCGAAGACATCGAGCCCGATCTCGTCTTCCTCGACGTCCAGATGCCCGGCCTCGACGGCCTCGGCGTCATCCGCCGCCTGCGCGAAAAAGACACCCCGCTCCCCTATTTCATCCTCGCCACGGCCTTCGACAACTACGCCGTCGAAGCCTTCCAGGTCGAGGCGTTCGACTATCTCCTCAAGCCCGTCGAAAAGGAGCGCCTCGCCGCCACGCTCGATCGTGCCCGCCGCGCCATCTCCTCCCGCCCCGCCCGTCTCGACGCCACCGAACCCGACCTCCCCCGCCCCCCCGGCGGCTACAAAACCAAGGTCCTCGTCCGCCGCGACAACCGCAACTGGATCGTCGACGCCAACGAAATCATCTACGCCACCATCGACGACGGCCTCATCACCGTCGTCACCCCCACCCTCGAAGGCGAATCAACCTACAAAACCATCGAGGAACTCCAATCCAGCCTCGACCCCGAACAGTTCTGGCGCGTCCACCGCTCGTGGCTCGTGAACATCAACCGCATCCGCGAAGTCATCCCCTGGTTCAAGTCCAGCTTCCAACTCCGCATGGACGACAAAAAGGGCACCGAAGTCCCCGTCTCCCGCGTCCAAACCAAACGCCTCCGCGCCCTCTTCCGCCTCTAACTTTTCCACAGGGCCGTGCTACCAGAAAAATCTGTGCCAGGAAAAGTCCGGGTCAGATCGGCACCCCAACCCGCCATAACCCATACCCCACCGCCTGCCGCGCGTACAGCCACCAATCCCGCCACGCCGCCTCCGCCTTAATCGCCCGCGGCGACCCATATACCCGCAACCCCCGCGACTCCAACATCTTCTTCGCCCGGAAAATATGATAACCGTCGCTCACCAGAATGCAGCTCCCCAGCCCCATCCGCGACATAATTTCCGCCACCGCCACCGTCGAATGAACCGTCGTCTCCCCCTCGTCCTCCAAAATAATGGACTCGCTCGGAACTCCCTTTCCAATCAAATAATTCCGCCCCACCGTCCCCTCGGTGAACACCGGGTCGCCACCCGCCCCGCCCGTCGTCACAATCAACGGCGCCAGCTTCCGGTTGTACAGCGCCAGACCATGGTCCAACCGCGCCTTCAACACCGGCGACGGCTTCCCCCTATACTCCGCCGCGCCCATCACCACAATCACATCCGCCGCCTGCGCCTCGTCCACCGTCGATTGCGCCCGAATCTGCACCGTCACCCACCCCAGCCAGATCACCAGACAAATCCCACCCATCGCGATCAAACCGCGTAGAAATCCGACACTGTGCCTGCGCCGCGCTATGCTTAACAGTCTATAAGAATGCTCGGCGTTCACCATCCACTTCTCAAAAGCATCCGCAAAGCCGCCCAGCGCGGCGCCCGCACCGGCGACGGTTTCGCCGTCGCCGAAGGCTTTCATCTGTACAACGAAGCCCTCCGCTCCCGCACCCCCATTGGTGCCATCCTCGCCACCGAACGCGCCGCCCAGCAGCTCGACGAATCCGTCCACTGCCACCTCATCGACGACGCCACCCTCGCCCAAATCTCCTCCGTCGAAAACAGCCAGGGCCTCATCACCCTCCTCACCCTGAACGAACAACCCCTCCCCCGCATCTTCGCCGGCCGCACCCTCGCCATTGCCCTCGACGGCATCCAGGACCCCGGCAACGCCGGCGCCATCGTCCGTTCCGCCGAGGCCTTCGGCGCCTCAGGCGTCGTCTTCCTCAAAGGGTCCGCCAACCCCTGGAACCCCAAAGCCCTCCGCGCCTCCGCCGGCTCCCTCCTCCGCCTCCCCTTCGCCCTCGCCGATTGGGACACCTTCCTCGCCGAAGTCGAAACCCG
Organism: Acidobacteriota bacterium; assembly: GCA_947466555.1. Classification (GTDB taxonomy): domain Bacteria; phylum Acidobacteriota; class Terriglobia; order Bryobacterales; family Bryobacteraceae. Next base: position 2,937 of record CANIFK010000689.1, read on the forward strand.
CAATCTCCCCCTCTACTCCGCCCACCCCCGCGCCGAAAAACGCATCGACGAAGTCCCCCTGAAAGACCCCGCCGCCATCCTCATCGGCAACGAAGGCCGCGGTGTCCCCGCCGATCACGAACGCCACGCCACCCCCGTCCGCATCCCCACCGAAAACGTCGAATCCCTCAACGCCGCCCTCGCTGCGGGTATCCTTCTTTATGAGGCCCGCCGTCAACGCTCATGAGCCTGTTCGACTCCCCAGACACCCCCGAAACCCCGCACAAGCGCCCCCTCGCCGAACGGCTCCGCCCGAAATCGCTCGATGATTTCATCGGCCAGGAACACATCCTCGGCAAAGGCAAACCCCTCCGCCGCGCCATCGAAAGCGATCACCTCTCCAGCCTCATCCTCTGGGGCCCGCCCGGCGTCGGCAAAACGTCGCTCGCCACCATCATCGCCCAAACCACCAAAGCCGAATTCGTCCCCTTCTCCGCCGTCCTCGCCGGCATGAAGGAGATCAAAGAAGTCATGGCCCGCGCCGAACAGACCCGCCGCATGGGCCGCCGAACAGTCCTCTTCGTCGACGAAATACACCGCTTCAACAAAGCGCAGCAGGACGCCTTCCTCCCCTACGTCGAAAAAGGCGACGTTATCCTGATCGGAGCGACCACCGAAAATCCGTCTTTCGAAGTCAACTCCGCTCTCCTCTCCCGCTCCCGCGTCTACGCTCTCAAGGCCCTCGAAACAAAAGACCTGGTCGCGCTCCTCACCAAAGGACTGGAAGAAC
>CANIFK010000690.1 GCA_947466555.1 Acidobacteriota bacterium
CATTTGGTTAGCGCCACCTGGACCTGCGAACGGAGGGAATTCAGTAACTCCTTGGCCTTGGCGGCTTTCAGGCGCTTGGTCAAATCATCCCGAACCTTATCGATCCCCGGCTCCTCCAACCCCATTAACTTGAATAGATAGTAGCCGTTAGGGAGTTTGACGGGGGCGCTGACGTCACCGATATTCAGAGTCGTCCAGATGGCCTGTTTGGCCTGCGCCGGGATGTCGTCGGTAATCTTCAGTGGGCCGTAATCGCCGTTTTTGTCGCGGGAAACGGGGTCTTTGGAGTACTGTTTGACCATTTCCACGAAATCGGCGCCGTTCTTGATCTTTTCGCGGACATCCTTGGCGAGTTCGAGGGCGGCGGTGTTTTCCGCCTCGTTTTCCTGGGCGGCGGAGAAGAAGACGATTTTCAGCTTGGCGGCGGAGACGTACTTCACGTTCTCCTTGTAGGCCTGCTGGACTTCGGCATCGGAGACGGTGACGGTCTTTTCCGCCGACTGCAGCATCGCGCTCGTCAGCGCTTGTAAACGGGTGAGTTCCAACTGCTGGCGGAAGGGCGGGGTCTGATCGAGTTTGGCCTCTTCGGCGATCTTGGTCATGCGGCGCATGAAGCCGATGCCGCGCAGCATCTCTTCGGGATTGTCCCGGAGATTGGAGCGGAGCTTTTCATCCATGGCGCCGAGATAGGCTTCGATTTCGGCCGGGGTGACGGGCTTGCCTTCGAGGGTGTTCTTAGTGACCTGGACGGCTTTGCGGTTCTTCTCCACCCACTCCAGATTGCGCTTCTGCTTGATCTCGGTGAAGATCTGGTCGCGGACCTTCTCGTAGGGGTCGGTGTTCAGGCCGATGCGTTTGAAGAGATAGTAGCCGTTGGGGAGGCGGGTGGGCCCGGAGACCTCGCCGTCCTTGAGGCCGTAGGCAAGATCCTTGACCGCCGGGGGGATCTGGTCACCCATGCGGACTTCGCCGTAATCGCCATCTTTCTCGCGGGAGGCTTCGTCCTTGGAGAACTCTTTGACGAGAGCGACGAAGTCGGCGCCGGCCTTGAGTTTCTTGTGCAGCTCTTCGGCGCGGCGTTTGGCTTGGAGCTCTTCGGTCTCGGTGGAGAAGGGCAGGTAGATGAGCTTCAACTTCACACCGGAGTAGGCGGCGACGTTGGCGGTGTAATAGCCGCGCTGCTCGAAGGGCGTGACGATCTCTTCGATTTCGTGCTGCTGGATGATGGCGTTGGAGAGCAGCTGGATGCGGGTCATCTCCAACTGGAGCTTGAGCGGGTTCTGTTCATGGAGGCCCCGCTTTTCGGCCTCGGCACCGACGCGGCGGATCCAGCCGACGTAGCGGAGCACTTCGCGCGCATCGTTCTTGGTGGCTTCCTTTGCCTTGGCATCCATGGCGACGTAGAGTTGCTGGAACTCTTCGGCGGTAATGGACTGGCCGTCGAGCTTAGCGACGACCTCGCGCGGTTTACTCGGATCAATTTCGATCATCCGAGGACCGGTGGGCATGACGGGTTGGGAAAAAACGCCACCAGCCAGTACAATAGCGGCAGCCAATCGAATCATCATCTTTTCCAGTGTACTGAACCTCCTATACTATAGACTGACCCGAGGAGATATCGTGACGTTTCGGTCCGTGATTGTTACCTTCTTCGCTTGTCTTTTCTCCCATTTGGTTGCCCGGCCCGCCGCTCCTGAGCATCCTGAGGCCGTGTTGCGAAAGGCGACGCGTAAAGCGCCGTTGAACGGATGGATCCAAGTCCATTTGGAAGGTACACCGGCCGAGATCGGCTACCAGCATGGGAATCTGCTTTCGAAAGAAATTGCGGAACTGCAGAAGATCGTGGCGCTGGAGTTGGAGCACGACACCAAGAAAGACTGGGAGTTCTTCCGGAAGGCGGCCGAGGATGTGTTGTGGCCGAAGGTGGAAACCGAGTACCGGGAAGAGTTGCAGGGTATCGTCACAGGGTTGCAGTCACGTGGGGTGAAGCTGGATGTATGGGACGTGGTGGCGTTGAACGCGTTCCTGGAACTGGGCCCCTACTACGTTCCCTACTGGGAGAAGAAGCAACCCGAGGGCGAGCACCAGAAACATGTTTCCGTTCCGGAGCGGTGCAGCGCGTTTATCGCGACGGGCGACTATACGAAAGACGGGAAGATCGTGATGGCGCATAACGCCTGGACCGGCTATCTGGACGGGCAGCGGTGGAACATTGCCTTCGATATTGTTCCGGAGAAGGGCAACCGGATCTTCATGGACGGCTTGCCGGGCGTGATTCACAGTGGCGACGATTTCGGCATCAACTCGGCGGGGATGATGATTACCGAGACGACGATCAGCCAGTTCACGGGATTCGATCCGGAGGGAATTCCGGAGTTTGTGCGGGCGCGGAAGGCGATGCAGTACGCCAACACGATCGATGAGTTCGCGCAAATTATGAGCGAGGGCAACAACGGCGGATACGCCAACAACTGGCTGGTGGGCGACAACAAGACGGGCGAGATTGCGAGCCTGGAATTGGGATTGAAGAACGTGACGTTGCGGCGGACGACGGATGGCTATTTTGTGGGGTCGAACTTCCCAGTGAACGAAAAGCTGGCGGAGGAAGAGACGACGTTCAATATGAAAGACAAGAGCATCAGCGCGAATGCGCGGCGGGTGCGGTGGGAACAGTTGATGGCGGAGTGGAAGGGCAAGATTGACGTGAAGGCCGGCCAGCGATTCCTGGCGGATTCGGTGGACAGCTTCACGGGGAAAACGGAGCCGAACGAGCGAACGTTGTGTGGGCGGATTGATTTGTCACCGCGCGGGGTTGTGTCCTGGGTGCCACCGTTCGGCTTGGCGGGGGCGGTGCAGAACAAGGTGGCCGATGGGGCGATGGCGTCGCAGATGACGTTCACCGGCGCAATCGGGCCGCAGTGCGGGGTTCCGTTCCGTGCGGCGCGGCACTTGGCGCAGCATCCGGAAAATGGCTGGGCGCGGCCGTATTTGAAAGATATGCCGGCGCGGCCGTGGACGACGTTGCAGGGGGAGCGGAAGGGGCGGTAGGTTTCTTTTCCGGGCTTCGGGCCAGTTGTGTCGTGTCTTGGGGGACAGGGCTGTTGCTGGGTTCTACCCGCCATGTCCCCGGTGGGCGATGTTCGGCTCGATTGCTATGGGGCGCGGCAGGCGGTCATTTATCGGCTAGCCTCGTCTGGCAGGGGATTCCGGCTATGCCGGAGGAAGGTGCGTGGACAGGGGTGCGGGATCAACCTTGCCGGGAGATGAGAATCCCGTTTTCGAAGACCACGGCTTTGGGAGTGGAAACGGACCCCTCGGGCCTTACCAGAAAGGTTCTGGATCCGGGTTGGGTCGCATCAGGAGCTTGCCCACCGTCAGCGACAATGGGTGTCGGCTCCCCGAGGAATCGCTCCCGCAACCGATCCATCCGGGCTTGGCGTGATTCGGCGTCCGAGGCCGGGGAGACATCGAGTTTCTCCCAAGCGGCCAGGGAAGGCGCCTGGTTTGCCTGATCAGCAGGCGGAGTGGTCTCCACCTCCGCGACAACTTCGAAACCCTTTAGTTGACTGGCGATGAGCTGTTTTAGATGTTCGTCCATTTCGCCGCCTCCTCTCTTAGATTACTCTACTCAATGGGTCACCAGCCGAGACCGAGACAGGTGAACTGGCGGAGAATTTTGTGTTCCAG
>CANIFK010000691.1 GCA_947466555.1 Acidobacteriota bacterium
CGAGTGTGGAGCTGATTCCGGATATTGAGGTGATGGTTCCGGCGAAGGCGCCGTTGTTGCGGAAGCTTTGTAAGGGATTGGATGTGTCGATTGATTTTGGGTCGACGTTGGGGCAGTTGCGGTATGAGTTCGGGGGCGTGGCGTATGAGGCGTTGTGGGGGGCGTATTTGGGTTGGGATGTGTTGACGGAGGAGAATGCGGAGCGGCCTATTGGGGTGCTGCGGGAGCACTTGGAGCGGCTGCGCGGGTTGCTTGGGTGATGGCGGCGCGGATGGCGTCGTCGGCCGCGGGGGAGGCGCCGATTTCGTAGGCGGTGATTTTGCCGGTTTTGTCGATGACGATGAGAGTGGGAATCGTATCGACGCGGAACTTTTTGCGGAGGGCGCCGAGCTTGCCGTCGTGGAGCATGGGCCAGGTGTAGCCTTTTTCCTGCATGTATTGGGTGGCTTTTTCGGCGGATTCGTCGTCGTTGATTCCGATTAGGACGGCGTCTTGTGGGTTGAGTTCTGCGTGGAGTTTGGCGAGGGCGGGCATTTGGGCGCGGCAGGGTTCGCACCAGGTGGCCCAAAAGTCCAGGACGATGACTTTGCCTTTGTGTTGGGGGAGGCCGAGGTCGGGGGCTTGTTTGCCGATGAGATCGAGGGCGGGGCGGGGGTAGGCGCGTTCGAGGCGGTCGACTTCGCGGTAGTTGGCGGGCGGGGCGAATTGGAAGAGGGTGTCGGGGAGGGGTTCGTTGATTTTGGCGACGGTGTAGCGGGTGATGCGACGGGAGGTGGTTTGTACGTGGGGCTGGTTGGGGAATTGGTGGCCACGGGAGAGGGTTTCGGATTTGAGGACGAGTTTGGTTTGCGGGTGGAGCCAGAAGGTTTGGGTCCAGGCGTCGATGCCGGGGGCGGCGCCGTGGGGGGTGTAGTCGGCGCGGACGACGAGGCATTCGACGGGGTGACCGGCGAGTTCGAGGGTTTCGTTGGGGAGTTGTTCGGCGTGTTTGAGGTTGTTGGTTAAACGGGAGGCTTGGAAGTTGAGGGCGAGGGGGACGCGGCGGATGGCCATTTCGGCGATGGGGCCGCCGCCTTTGGTTTCGAGAACGGGGCCGGTGACGGAGCCGCGGATGAATTCGCGGGTGTCGGGGACGGCGCGCCAGAGAGTTTTGCCGTCGCTGGCGATTAGGAGGGAGCCGGAGCCATCGATGACTTCGTAGCGGAGGCGGGTGGGGGAGGATTTGGCGATGACTTCGATGGACTTGGACCAGGAGCGGTGGAGGTCGCTGGTTAGTTCGGTTTCGATCGTGGATTCGAGGTGGAGGGTGGTGGCGGTGCGGAGGGCTTCGGCGGCTTGGTGGAGGAGGGTTTCGGCGGGCTGGGATTGGAGTTGGAGGGCTAGGAGGAGGATGGCGGGGGACTGCATAGGGAGAGTATGACGCGGACTGGGGGTGGGTGATCCTTCTTTCCTTCCCTTTCCCGGGGTGCCAGGCACCTAAAGGTGGGTTGGGTGGGGGAGGTGGTGGTCTCCTCCCCCCCTTGCGGCGACACGTTTTCCCGTCTTTACAGGAAGAAGCGGATGCCTAGTTGGATGAGGCGGGAGAAGTTGGCCTGGCTGCTGATTAGGCCGAACTGGGGGTTGGTGAAGGTCGTGTTGGGGCCGTTGAACATCGGGGTGTTGGTGAAGTTCAGGGCTTCGGCACGGAATTGGGCTTTGATGCGTTCGGTGATGTTCACCGTTTTGAACATCGAGACGTCCCAGTTGATTTGGCCGGGGCCGCGGAGGGAGTTCAGGCGCGTCGTGTTGCCGAAGGTGAATTGCGGGGCTTGGGAGAAGGCCGCGGGGTTGATCCAGCCGTCGAGGCGGTTGGCGAAGGGTTTGTCGACCGTCGCCGATTGGCCGGTGCCGTTCGGGCGCATATAGGTGGCGCCGATGACGCTGTTGTCGTTGGGCTGCGTGATGGCCAACGGGTAGCCGGATTGCATGACGCTTACCGCGTTGAGCGACCAGCCGCCGGCTATGAATTGGGACCATTTGGGGAACGACTTTTTGAAGGGGATTTCGTAGGTGGCGGCTAGGGAGAGGCGGTTGGGAGAGTGGACCGCGGAGAGGCTGTATTCGCCGTCCGGGTTGTAGGCGTTTTGGGGGCCGGCGGGGGCGGCGCTGAAGGTGTTGCCGGTGGTGCCGTAGGCTTGGTCCATATTCTGCGAACGGGTGTACGTCGCGATGACGGTCATGCCTTGGGCGAAGCGGCGCTGGCCTTTGATGTAGACCGAATGGTAGACGGCTTTGTTGGTGTCACTGTTGTTTAGGGTGACCGCGGTGAACTGCGGGAAGGGGCGGAGGAACTGGGAGCGGGAGATGGTGGCTCCGGCTACGTTCAGCACGCCGCCGCGGTTGAACATGGGGTTGGGGACGGACTGGTTCAGCGCGGCGCCGAGGCTGAGGTATTCGGGGGCGAGCTGATTGATGTTGCGGCCGTCCTGGGCGAGTTGCAGACTCTTCGAACCGACGTAGCCGGCGGAGAGAACGAAAGCGCCGGGGAGTTGGCGTTGGATGTCGAACGAGTACTGCTGCACGTAGCCGGAGCGGGCGGTGCCGTCGGGAAGGCTGAGACCTTGGCCGATGCCGGTGGCGAGGCCGCCGGCGTTGCCGACGGGCGGGATGAGGCCGTTGGGATACGGGTTATCGAGCGTGGCGGCGGGGGTGAAGTTGTTATCGATGCTGGAGACGATGGGCGTGGCGTTGGAGTAGCCGATCGTGGATTGGAAGCTGAAGGGGAGCGGGGCCCAGAAGATGCCGTAGCCGCCGCGGATGGCGGTTTTGGAATCCTTCGAATACGCGAAGCCGATGCGGGGGGAGAACTTGTTTTTGTTGGGATTGCCGGCGTGGACGCCGTTGCCGTTGACGCCGGCGAAGAGGACGCCGCCGACGATTTTGGGATCGGGGACGGTGGCCTGCAATGGGCTGGCGACTTTGGGATCGAAGCCGGTGATGAAGTTGTTGTTGCGGTCGGCGGGGCCGGTTTCGTATTCGTAGCGGAGGCCCATGTTGAGGGTCAGTTTGGAGCTGAGGCGCCAGTCGTCTTGGACAAAGCCGGCGTAGTATTTGACGTAGTTGTAGAAGTTCGTCGCGACCGTCATGGAGCCGCTGTTGGGGTAGCCCAAGAGCAGGCCGGCCATGGCGGCGCCGGTGCCGGCGACGGTGCGGGCGGGGGTTTGGCGGGTGAAGACGTCGGTGAAGCCGAAGGAGCTGGGGCCGACGCCGGGAGCACCGTCGTTATTGAGGCTGCGCCAATCGAAGCCGGTTTTGAGGCTGTGTTTGCCCATGAATTTGCTGACGGTGGTGTTGAAGCTTTTCGAGTGCAGGACGCTTTGGCTGGTGGTGCCGCCGCCGAAGGAACCGACGTCGGACATGGTGATGGCGGGGAAGGCGGTGTACTTGGTTATCGCCGCGAGGGACGACGGGAGGCCGAGTTCGGTTTGAGAGAAGCCGAGACTGGTGGGCGCGGAGAAGTTGGGGAAGCGGTTGAAGCCGTAGCGGACGGCGATGACCATGGTGGGCGTGGGGGTGAGGGTGGAGTTGACCTGGGTGGCGTCAACCTTGCGGAAGAGGATGGCCTGGTTGGGAGACGCGAGGGTCCCCCACCAGGCGTTCCCGGGTTCGCGGCTTCCATAGTGCAGGTAGGAGGCTGAGGCGCGCCAC
>CANIFK010000692.1 GCA_947466555.1 Acidobacteriota bacterium
CACCACCGTCGTCCTCCAGCGCCCCAAGCTGAAGGACTTCCGGGAAGCCATCCGCGCCAACATCGCCCGGCTCCTCGAACTCGACATCGATCAAGTGGGCGTGAAGTTCAAAACCGCCGAAAAGGTCGGCCCGGTAGGCGAAGGCAAGTCCGGCGAAGCGCAGGCCATCGCCACTTTGATCAAGTAAATTCCTTCTCTCCAAACGTGGACCGCGAGCGTCCATAATGGGAGAAGCGTATGAAGCTCGTTCTGTCCCTATTCGCATCGTTCGCGCTGGCGCCGTTGGCGACGGCGGAGGTCACTTATACCAAAGAGATCTCCCGGCTCTTCCAGGAAAAGTGTCAAGGCTGCCACCGCGCCGGAGACATCGCTCCGTTCGCGCTCGATTCTTACGAAGCCGCTAAAACCTGGGGCACCGACATTCAACGTGTCGTGAAAGACCGGATCATGCCGCCGTGGAAACCTACCGATGCGCACGGCAAGTTCAAGAACGACTTCGGCCTGACCGAAGACGAACGGCAGATGCTGCTCGACTGGTTCACGGCCGGCGCGCCCGAAGGGGATCCGGCGGACATGCCCGAAGCACAGCCGGAGACGGGCGAATGGCAGCTCGGCGAACCCGATGCGGTCATCCGCATGCCCGAACTCTACAACGTCCCGCGCCGCAAGGATATCTACCGTTGTTTCGTCGTGCCCGCCGGCTTCGATGAAGACGTCTGGGTGAAGGCTGTGCAGGTCGTCCCCGGCAATCGCCAGGTGGCCCACCATGTGATTCTCTACATCGACGAAACGGGCAAATCGGCCGAGCTCGACGCCAAGGACGAGGAACCGGGCTATGAATGCTTCGGCGGCCCCGGCCAGGGTGTGCAGCTCTCGGCGGGCTCCATGCTCGGCGGATGGGTACCCGGCTCCCGTCAGGCTCTGCTGCCGGACGGCGTCGGCCTCCTCCTGCCGAAGGGCGCCCGCATCATTATCCAGATGCACTATTTCCCCGCCGGAAAAGAGTACGCCGACCAGACGAAGGTTGGCCTATATTTGGCCAAACCCGAAGAAAAACTGAATAAACGCATGGTCTTCCTGCCGGTTGTGAACACGTCGTTCCGCATCCCCGCGGGGGCAAAAGATCAGGCTGTGAATGCCGCATTCCCCATGCCCGCCGGAAACATCTACATGGTGGTGCCGCACATGCACCTGCTGGGCAAGAAGATCGAAGTCAACCACACCAACTTCCTCGGACGGCCTATCAGCACCCTCATCAAAATCGACGACTGGGACTTCAACTGGCAAGGCTTCTACTCCTTCGTTGAACCGGTCCGCATGAACAATCTGGACCAGCTAAGAGTCACCTGCCGCTTCGACAATTCAGCCGACAACCCCAAGAACCCGTCCAACCCGTTGAAGGAAGTCCGCTGGGGCGAGGGCACCGAAGACGAAATGTGCCTGGCCTTCATGGGCGTCACGCTGGACAACCAAAGCCTGATCGACCTGATCAAGTTGCAGAAACACAACAACCGGCGCTAGCTCCATGGCACGTCTGGTGCGCCCTCCCGGTCCGCGCGTCCGCTCCCTGGGCGGCAGCTTCAGCGCTTTTCGTGCTGATCCGCTCGGCTTCCTCACCCGTTGCACCGAGGAATACGGCGACCTCTGCTACTTCCGCGCCGGCCATCAGCACATGTACTTCCTGAACTCGCCCGCGCTGGTGCAGGAAGCCCTGGTGACGAAGAACGCGGCGTTCATGAAGAGCCGCATCCTCCAACGCGCCAAGTCCCTCCTGGGCGAAGGCCTGCTGACCAACGAAGGCGCCTCCCACCTTCGCCAGCGCCGCCTGGTCCAACCCGCCTTCCACCGCGACCGCCTCAAGCGTTACGCCACCGACATGAGCGCCCTCGCCATCCGCTCCCGCGCGCGCTACGCCGATGGCACTGTCGTCGATATCGATCGGGAAATGATGCGCCTCACCCTCGCCATCGTCGGCCGCACCCTCTTCAGCGCCGACGTCGAAGAGGATGCCCCCACGGTCGGCGAAGCCATGAACGCCCTGCTCGAGATGATGCCGGTGCTCATGTTCCCACTCTCGCAGTACCTGCAATATCTCCCCATCCCCTTCATGCGCCGCTTCATGAAGGCCGGCGAGACGCTCGACAAAACCATCTACCGCATCATCAACGAGCGGCGCGCCAGCGGTGAGGACACGGGCGACTTGCTCAGCACGATGCTCGCCTCCCGCGACACCGAAGGCGACCACTCCGGCATGACCGATAAGCAGGTACGCGACGAAACGCTGACCCTCTTTATCGCCGGCCACGAAACCACCGCCACCGCCCTCACCTGGGCCTGGTACCTGCTGGCCGAACACCCGGAGGTGGAGGCGAAGATGCACCGCGAACTCGACGAAGTCCTCGGCGACCGCGAGCCAACGTTCGACGACGTTCCCTTCCTCCCCTACACCGGCCACGTCTTCGGCGAAACCATGCGGCTGTACCCACCCGCCTGGGCCATCGGCCGCATGGCCACGATGGACCTGGAAATTGCCGGCTACCAGATCCCCCGCAAGTCCATCGTCCTGCTCAGCCCCTACACCATGCACCGGTCCCCCAAATACTGGCCGGAGCCGGACCGCTTCCTACCCGAACGCTGGGAGACCGAGGACCCCGACCGTCCCAAGTTCGCCTACTACCCCTTCGGCGGCGGCCCGCGCCTATGCATTGGCGAACGGTTCGCCTGGATGGAGGGCGTCATCATCCTCGCCGCCCTCGCCCGTAAATGGCGCTTCCGGCGCGCGGACGCGGCGCCAGTGCAACTAGCGCCGCTGCTCACCCTCCGCGCCAAAGGCGGCCTCCGCCTGCGCGCCGAAGCGCGCTACTGACCCAGACTCTTCTGCCGCGCCGGCAGGAACTCGTCCCCGGCCCGCCATGTGGGCATCGCCGCCGTGTTGGCAACCGTCAGACCGATGGTGAAGCCGAACCGCGCCATCTGCTCCGGCCCGCCCATGTCCCAGCTCTCTTTGTACTCATCGCTCGGTTGATGGTAGTTCTTGGCGTTGTATTCAAACGCCAACTGCGCCCCGGCCGTCTCGTCTTTGCCGATGTACTCATCGCCCATATTGATGGAAAAGGCAGGTACCCCGGCGCGCGCGAACGCGAAGTGGTCGGAGCGATAGTAGTGCCCCTGCTCCGGTCGCGGATCGGCCTTGATGCTCAGGTTGAACCGCTTCGCCACCTGCTGCACCACCGGAAACACTGAGGTGCGCTCGGCGCCGTTGACGACAACATCCTTCACCCGACCGAACGGAAAGAACGAATCAAAGTTCAAGTTCAACGCCGTCTTCCCCATCGGAATCACGGGCCGCACCGCGTACACTTCCGCCCCGCGCAACCCGCTCTCCTCCGCCGTCACAGCCACAAAAATGGCCGACCGCTTCGGCCTATTCCGCAGCGCGCCCCACGCCCGCGCAATCTCAATCAACACCGCGCAGCCGCTGGCGTTGTCCACGGCGCCGTTGTAGATCTTGTCCCCGTTCACCGGATCGCCGATTCCCAGATGGTCCCAATGCGCGCTAAAGACGATCGCTTCCTTACTCAACACCGGATCGCTGCCCGGAATGATCGCCGCCACATTCGACGCCTGAATCTGCCGGATCTTCGTCGGAACGGAACCCTTAATCCGGATCCCTAA
>CANIFK010000693.1 GCA_947466555.1 Acidobacteriota bacterium
AAATCTTTAGAGCCTGCCCAGCGAACGCAATCGGGCCCCAGCCCAGCCCCCAGAGCCGCCCAGCGTCGACCCGAGCCGTACAAATGCCGCTGTGCCAACCATCCTAGCGGTTTGAACGCGCGCCTGGCCCAACGTCAAAACCTGCCCAGTGAACGCGGTCCGGTCCCAACCCATACCCCACCGCTCTCCAACCTCGAACCGTGCCCCGCCAAAATCCCCCTTCACTCCCGCAATAGCGCCATCAAAGCCCATGCCGTTGTCGAAATGTGCTGCGCGTAGCTCTGCGACCCCGGAGGCCGCGTCGTCTCCGCCCACCCACCTTCCGGTTGCTGCCGCGCCAACAGCCAAGCCCGCCCCTGCGCATCCCCCCGAAGCGCAATCACCGCGACAGCGGTATCAAACACCTGCGCCGGCGTGCCCGGATACTCCCCCCAGCCTCCATCGGACGTCCGCGCCTTCTGCAAAAACTCTCGAGCGTCGGCCCGCTCCGGCGCCGCCATCAGCAACGCCGCTGCCTCCACCACACTCTCCGCCCGCCGCCCGGCCAGCCATCGGTCCGTCAACGCCGTCTCCCGCCCGCAGCCCCGCAATACCTCCCGAGCAAAATAAGTCGCCAACACCGTCCCATAAGTGGCAGGGGAACCCGCGTCCACCGTCCAGGAGCCGTCCGCGCCCATGTCTTTCCCAATCAACGCTGCGGCCGCGCACACCGATTCCTTCCGTCCGGATGCCAACAGAGCCGCCCCGAACTGAATCCGCGCGAGCTTCTTGTCACTCACCACCGGATCCCCGCGGTTTGTATCCCAAACCGACGGATTCGTAACCCACTCCGTCGTTTCCCGCAGCGCCGCCCCGTCCAGCGCCACGCCAGCCGCATACAACGCCCGCGCTCCGTCCCCGTTGTTATGGCACGAAAAGCAGCCATTCTCGCCCCGCCACCGCGGGACTTCCTTCGATAGATACGCCACCGCCCTCTCCACCGGGGACAGTGCCATCGCGACCAGCAACAGCGGTCCCAGCACGGCTACTTCTTGCCTTTCTGCTGGCGCTCATTCTTCGAGGCGTCGTAGTCCGGACCGTCCCACTTCCCGCTCTTCTTCGGCGCAGCTTTCTGCTTCCGGAAATTGACGACGACTTCATCATCCACCTCCGGAATCCCCTTTGCTTGCTTCCTGACCGGGCGCTTCTTTTGTTGCTCCTCCGCCAATACTCCTCCGGTCATCCCGGCCAAAACTACCAGAACCGCAATCAACAGCCGCATCGTTCCTCCTCACGCCATCGTCCGACACTATCACCTCGTAATAGCCCTCCGCAAAAGATCAACCGTCCTTCGCCCACACCGGCGTGGTGTCGAAACGTGCTATGATTGAGTGGATTAGAAGTCAACCCCGTTCCTGTACTTTTTACCTTGCCTATTTTTTGCAAGGACGACAGTTGGATCGTTGATCTGACTTCGCCTTTCAAAAACTAAATGAATCTCTTCACTGACTTGTCGTTGTCCCCGATTCTTCTGGGCAACTTGAATAAGAAGGGCTACGCTGTACCCACGCCCGTCCAATCCAAAGCCATCCCCGCCGCTCTGGCTGGTAACGATATCGTTGCCACCGCCCAGACCGGCACAGGCAAGACTCTTGCCTTTTGCCTGCCGCTCATCGAAGCGATGTTGCAGCAGCCCGCCCCCGCCGGCAAAGCCGTCGGCCCCCGCGCTCTCATCCTGAGCCCCACTCGCGAACTGGCCATCCAGATCGCTCGTGAGTTCGACGAGATCGCTCAGGGAACCGGCTTCCGCGCCGCCACCGTCGTCGGTGGTATGGCCGAAGGTGCCCAGCTCAACGCGCTCCGCCGCGGTGCGCAGGTCATCATTGCCACGCCCGGCCGTCTCTGCGACTTCCTCGATCGCCGCTTGGCGAATCTGAGCCAGGTTACCCACGTCATCCTTGACGAAGGGGACCGCATGCTCGACATGGGCTTCCTCCCGGCTCTGCACCAGATCCTCGGTCAGATCCCGAAAAAGCGCCAGACGCTGTTCTTCTCGGCCACCATCGAGCCCAGCGCCTCCAAGCTCATCGCCCAGCACCTTTCCAACCCGGTCCGTATCGCCCTTGGCCCCACGACCAAGCCCACCGAAAACGTCGACCTCCACTTCTACGAAATCGAACACGATCGCAAGGTCGACCTCCTGCACCACATGCTGGGCCGCGAAACCGGGTCCTTCCTGGTCTTTGCCCGCACCCGCCACGGTGTGGAGAAGCTCGCCAAGCGCCTCGCGCGTGTCGGCGTGAAAGCCACCAGCATTCACGGGGATCGTACCCAGGGTCAGCGTAACCGCGCCCTCGCCGGTTTCCAGCAGGGTGACTACCGTGTGCTCGTCGCCACCGACGTTGCCGCCCGCGGCATCCACGTTGACGGCATCTCGCACGTCGTCAACTTCGACCTGCCGATGGTTCCGGAAGACTTCATCCACCGCGTCGGCCGTACCGGCCGCGCCGGTGCTCGTGGTGTCGCTCATACCTTTGCCACCCGCCAGGAACGCAACGACATCCGCAAGATTGAACGTACGTTGAATGTGCAACTTACGCGTCAGATCGTGGCCCAGCTGGACCCGATGCCGGAGCCGATGGAACGTTTCGCCGACCGCGAAATCATCCCGCCCCCTCCGCCGCAGGCCCGCAAGCAGTTCAAGCCCGCCGGCAAGTCCAATCCGCCTTCCTGGTCCAACAGCGCTCCCAAGCGCGGCGGCGGCGGCTTTGGCGGCCCCAAGAAGTTCAGCGGTCCCCGCAAGACCGGCCGCTAACTCCATCAAACCAAACAGAAAACCGCCGTGGCCTGATCGGGCCACGGCGGTTTTTTATTGCCTAGCGAAGGATCGGGAACTCGGCTTTTTGCGGTGCCGCCGGCCGCTCCTCGCCCGAAACCAGGCGGCCGATCGCGATCGAAGCCTTAAAAATGGCGCTAATTGGGACCATTCCGCCCAGTTTGTGGTCTGCTATCGCCTTCAGACCGGCTGACGCAATACAGCCGCAGGAGGCGCAATCCGGGTCGCCGCCGAACTGGCACGGGGTGATGAGCGTTGTCAGATCGGCCGAGATGGTTTTCGTTGTCATTGAAAACACACAACTTTCCGGAGATTCCGGAGGCGTCAGATATTCGGCGATCATTTTGGGATGCATATCCAGTTTGGGATACCGTTCCCGCAAAGACAGCATGTCCGCGACGGCTTTTTTGCGCTCTGAAGGCGTCAAAATCTCCTCCATCGAGTCCCCTCGCTGGGGTGTGAAGATGGAGAACCAGATCCTTTTGATCTCGTTTCGGGGCGTCCAGAACTGCAAAAAGCGCTCCAAATAACCGTCCGAACGCATCATTTGTGACGTAATTGTGCAGTGAATTGTGACGTTTTGGCCCTGTATGTTGGTTAAGATCCGTTCATACGTAGCCGGTTTTCGCCGCTCGTCGTGTTCGGGTTGGAGGCCATCGATGGAGACGACGACATTCAATCCGGGCACAGAGGCCCACGCTTCCGGGAGCGGCCGGAAGGCGCTGGTGACCAGCTGAATGTGGACTCCTTTGTCCAGAATGAGCGGGATGAGCGTTTCCATCTCCCGATAGCGGACGAGGGGATCCCCGCCGACGATGGAGAGATGCAACGGCCGATGTTTATCGACAATCT
>CANIFK010000694.1 GCA_947466555.1 Acidobacteriota bacterium
ACAACTGCCCGCACACGTCCGACCGTTCAAAGCGCGGCCCAATGGCCCGCAGATAATGACCAACCCGGCCAATCCCGACTTCCAACGCCATCCGCGCCTCCGCCCGCCCCGTCCGCGCCAGCAGCGCCTCCAGGAAGTACGAATACGCGTGCAGCCGGTCCATCACCTTCAACTCATCCGCGTTCCCCGGTAAAAACGAATCGTGCGTATCCAGCGAATAGCGCAACGCCCGCTCAAACCACCCCGCAAACGCCTCGCCCGGAAAATATGCCGCCAAGTCGTTCCAAGCCAGAGCCGACTTCAACTGCAAACACCCCGGCTCGCGCGACCAGCGCTTCTCATACGGCCACGCCTGCTTCGACGGCAATTCCAGAATCGGATGCAGCTCACCCGCCTCCGACCAGAAGTCCCGGCCCATATGCAGCCCGATCTCCCGCGCCGTCAGCAAGTACCGCAACTCCCCCAACTCCCGGTACGCCGCCAACAACCCCCGCACAATAATCCCGCAATCAAAGAAGTACGCCGCGGGCATCGGCTCGGCCACCTCAAACGGCATCGCACGTAACCCCGGCTGCCAAGCCGTGTCCACCAGCCAATCGGCCGCCCGCCGCGCATCGCCAATCGAACCGCCCCAAATCAGAGCGCTCACCGCATACCCGGTAATCTCGGTGGAGAGCGGCAAATTCCGCCCCTCGGCCAGCAAATGGTACCTGGCCACGCCGCCGCTCGGTTCCTGAATACCCGATTGGGCGAACCACGCCAAAGCGCAAGAAGTCTGGTTGGTAAGATCGTTGAGCCGCAAAACGGTCATTGTACCAATTGAGGAGGAAAACCGATGCGAAACCACCCGCCCGCCCCGCCTCGAAAAGGGCAAGGTGTAAAAAATAGGGGGAATTCGTACCCTTCTTAGGGATTCCGCGCATCGCTGTTATACTGAAAGTTTGCGTAATGACGAACCTCCACGTGAAGTATCTATTGTTGTGGCTCGCCAGCGTGGCCATTGCTCCCTCGGCTGAATTTTACAGCGGGCAGGCCGCCCGGCTGCTAATCGGTCAGAAGACGTTTACGGAACAGGATCCGACGTCGACCCAGGGAGTCTTGGGCGGCGTTGGTGGCTTGGCGATTGCCAATAATATGCTGTTCGTGGCGGACGCTAACCCAGTCGGCGCCGCGCCGCTGAATAACCGCGTCTTGATTTATCGCGGCCTCGATTCGATCACCCTCCCCGTCAACGCACTCATTCCGCAAGTCAATCGCTGCCCGGCCTGCCGCGGCACCGCCAGCACCGTCCTCGGCCAGGTGGACTTCGTCAAGAACGAACTCAAAACGGTCCCCGCTGCCAACTCTATGCGCAGCCCCTCGGCCGTCGCCTCCGATGGCACCCGCCTCGTCGTCGCCGATACCGACAACAACCGTGTCCTCGTCTGGAACTCCATCCCCAACAACAACGCCCAGCCCGCCGACATCGTTCTCGGCCAGGACAGCTTCACCACCGGTCTCGCCCCCCGCGGCACCCCCGGCCAGCGCATGCGCGGTCCTCAAGGCGTCTGGATCCAGGGCCAGCGGCTCTTCATCTGCGATTCCGGCCACAGCCGCGTCCTCATCTGGAACAGCTTCCCCACCAAGAACGGTCAGGCGGCCGATGTCGTCCTCGGCCAGGCCGATTTCAACACGGCGATCGAGCTTGACCTCTCCCGTACCAAAATCGACCCGAAAGCCGAAAACCTCGTCAACCCCGTCTCGGTCTCCTCCGATGGCCAGCGCCTCTTCGTCGCCGACCTCGGTCAGAACCGCGTGCTGATCTGGAACTCCATCCCCACCCGGAATGCCCAGCCCGCCGATCTGGTCCTCGGCCAGCCCGACTTTGTCTCGGCCACTGCCAACAACAGCGCCAATCTCTGCGCCTCCAACGGCATCGATACCGATGGCAAGCCCGCCTACCCCAGAACCTGCCTATCCACAATGGACTTCCCCCGCTCGGTCATCAGCGACGGCAAGCGCGTCTTCATCGCCGACGGCGGTAACGATCGCGTCCTCGTCTACAACACGATGCCCACCAAGAACGGACAGGCCGCCGATGTGGTTCTCGGCCAGGCAGCCCCGGACGTCAATCGCTCTTCCGACAACGCCTTCCCCAACCTCCGCTCCGCCGCCGATCTCCTCCGCACGCCCATGTCCCTCGCCTGGGACGGCACCAACCTCTTCGTCAGCGACACCTTCAACCGTCGCATCGTCGTCTACTCGCAACACGATCAGCCGCTGCCCTTCACCGCTGTGCGCAACCTCGCCAGCCGCGACGTCTTCTCCACCGCCTCCATCACCTTCGATGGCACCATCAAGGAAGGCGACGAAGTCACCATCACCATCAGCAGCCGGCCCTATAAGTACAAGTTCATCCGCGACGACACGTTCGCCAACATCCTGTTGCAGTTCGCCACGCTGATCAACTCCGATCCCCAGGGCACCGTCACCGCCAGCGTCATCCGCGACCTCCGCGCCCTCCTCATCACCGCCCGCACCGGCGGCGAAGAAGGCAACAAGATCGAATACGCGACCGCGAAAACGCCCGATACCTCGACCATCAACCTCACCACCAGCGGCGCCACTTTAACCGGTGGCCAAAACGCGGCGCAGGTTGCCGCCGGTTCGCTCGTCACCATCCTCGGTGACAATCTTGCCGCCGCCACCGTCTCGGTGCCAGAAGACACCAAAGTGCTTCCCCGCACCCTCGGCGGCGTTCGCGTCTACTTCGACGGTATCGAAGCCCCGCTCAGCATGGTCTCGCCCACGCAGATCAACGCCCAACTCCCCTGGGAAGTCATCGACGCCAATAGCTCCAACGCCTACGTGCGCATCGAACGCGCCGGTGGCCTCGTCACCACCACCTCCCCGGTCTCCGTGCAGTTGATTCCCCAGAACCCGGGCATCTTCGCCCTCGATGGCACCGACCCCCGCCCCGGCATCGTCACCCATTTCTCCGACCGCGCCACCGGCACCGTGTCCGTTGACGGTACCGCCAACGCCGGCGATATCGCCACCGTCACCATCGAAGATCGCAACTACGACTACACCGTCAAGTCCGGCGACACCCTCGCCAGCATCCGCGACGGTCTCGCCGCCCTCATCAATGCCGCGGCTGACGAAAAAGTGGAAGCCTTCCCGGCCGGCGTCTTCACCCGTATCCGCCTCCGCGCCAAAGTGGCCGGCGAAGCGGGCAACGGCATCACCTACACCGCCAAGTCCAACGACGGTGCGCAGGTGATCATGACGCCCACCACCCCCGCCCTCTGCTGCGCCAACAAAGCCGGCTCGCTCATCACCGAAGCCAACCCGGCCCAACCCGGCGAAACCATCGTCGTCACCGCCACCGGCCTCGGTAAGTTGAAGGACCCCGATTCCCAGGCGCTCGTCCGCACCGGCTTCGCCTACGATGGCCCGTCCTCCAACGAGCCCAACGAATTCGTCTCCTCGCTCGCCGGCGGCAAAACGGCCAACGTCCTCTACGCCGCTCTCAAGCCCGGCTTCATCGGCCTCTACGAAGTGCACTTGGAATTGAACTCGGACCTGCCGACCAACTCCAATACACAGGTCACCATTGCCCAGGACATCTATGTGTCCAACGTCGTGACCTTCGCCCTCAAGAATCCGAAGGACGACGTCGTCAA
>CANIFK010000695.1 GCA_947466555.1 Acidobacteriota bacterium
AGTGGCCAATGTGTGAAAGATCTGTTCAATGGCCGAATCGGCGAGCGAAGGCGCAAACCCATCCAGCGCGCCGGTTTCGACGATCGCCAGATCCGGACGCCAGGGCAGGGCAGTGTGCTTAAGGAGTAGTAGGGTGGTAAGAGAATGGGCGCCGCCAAAGCAGAGGTCGTAGCTCAGGACTTTGCGGTGCAGCCGTGCTTCGAGCCCCGCCACCACTTTAGGGACGAACCGTTCGGCAGCGCCGGCGCCGCAGGTGATCGAGGTGCCCAGGAACGCGACCCGGTATGGCGTCTGCGCAGTCAGGGACAGGGCGGCGAAAAGGAGGAGGATTGCGGCGCGGCCCATGATCCACTGTAATGGATTGCAGGGACCGGGAGCGAGAACGAGACGCCGCGTTGCATTTCAATGGCCAGATCTGCTATTCTGACAAAAGCGTTTCCTCCCGAAACGCAGACCTTGGGAGGCGCCGGGAAGTTGTGCGGCGCCGTTAGGACCAATCAAAACTATGGCAAGAAAATCAGGCAAGAAGTACAATGCCGCTGCGAAGCTCGTGGAAAGTAAGCTGTACCACGTCTCCGAAGCGGTTTCGTTAGTTCAGAAGATCAAATTCACCAAATTCGACGAGACGCTGGAAGTGCATATGCGTCTTGGCGTGGATCCGAAGCATGCCGACCAGATGGTCCGCGGCACGGTAGTTTTGCCGAACGGCTTGGGCAAGACCAAAAAAGTCCTGGTGATCGCCTCGGGCGACAAGATCCAAGAAGCGCTGGATGCGGGCGCAGATTTCGCTGGCGGCGAAGAAATGGTGACGAAGATTCAGTCAGAAAACTGGCTGGACTACGATGCCGTGATCGCGACGCCCGATATGATGCGTTCGGTCGGCAAACTCGGTAAAGTGTTGGGCCCGCGTGGCTTGATGCCGAATCCGAAAACGGGCACGGTGACGAACGACGTCAAAACGGCGATCAACGAAACCAAGGCCGGTAAGGTGGAGTTCCGCGTTGACAAAACGGGCGTCATTCACGCTCCGCTTGGCAAGCTGAGCTTCGAGCACGGCAAGTTGGTGGAAAACGCGGCGTCGCTCATCGGCGCGGTGTTGAAAGCCAAGCCTGCCGCCGCGAAGGGCAAATACGTCAAGAGCGCTACGATCTGCTCGACGATGGGCCCGGGTGTGCCGCTCGATACCACCGAAATGAACGCCGCGAAAGTGGCGGTCTAAGCCAGCACAAGGGTATACGGAGACACGCAATGAAAAAGCGTTCGGATAAAGAAAAAGATCTCGCGTTCCTGCGCAGCGAGTTTGAAAACGTAAATAACATCTTCCTGGCGGGCTTCGCCAAGATGACTGTTAGCCAGGACTACCAACTTCGCAAGACGGTGAAGGAAGCCGGCGGTGAGTATAAGGTTGTGAAAAACAACCTGGCTCAGATTGCCGCCGAAGGCTTGAGCTCGGCACCCCTGTTCGACAAGGTTGCCGGGATGACCTCGATCGCCTACACGAAGGGTGACGTTGTCGCTTTGGCCAAGGCGTTGAGCACTTATGCCAAGACCACACCGGCATTCGTCTTCAAGGCCGGGCTGGTTGAAGGCCGCGTGGTCGACGTCAAGTCGATCGGCGAGCTGGCGACGATGCCGTCCAAGGAAGAGATCTACGCGAAGCTCCTCTATTGCATCCAGGCACCGGCTCAACAGTTGGTGACCGTGATGAACGGCGTCGGCCGCAATCTGGCTGTCGTTGTAGATCAGGGCGTCAAAGAGAACAAGTTCCAGGGCTGATTCCCCCGAATCTACCCCATTGCAAAAGTTTCGCTTCCCGTATAGCGATTTTTGACGGGAAGCCCGTCTAGGGCAAGTAGTACAAGCGACAAGATTACGAATCAGGAGTTACCACCACCATGGCCGACATCAACGTTATTGCTGAACAGATTCAAGGGCTGACGCTGCTCGAAGCGTCCCAGCTCGTTAAGCTGCTGGAAGAGAAGCTGGGCGTCTCCGCCGCTGCTGCCGCCGTTGCCGCCGCACCGGCCGGCGCCGCCGCTGCCGCTCCGGTTGTTGAAGAGAAGACCGAATTCACGGTTGTTCTCACCGCCGCTGGCGCCAACAAGATCAACGTGATCAAGGTTGTCCGCGAACTCACCAGCCTCGGCCTCAAAGAAGCCAAGGACCTGGTCGACGGCGCGCCGAAGACCGTGAAGGAAGGCATCTCGAAGGAAGAAGCCGAGACCATCAAGAAGAAGTTCACCGAAGCGGGCGCCTCCGTCGAAGTGAAGTAGTTTGCGTCCTCGCAAGCTAACTTTTTCAAAACAATAATCGCCGGGCTGCCTGCGGCTTAGCCGTAGGCAGCCTTGGTTTGTTTCTGAGGTAACGGTACCCCCGTTTGACGAGGCCATTATCCGTTTGTTACGATTGGGATTACCCGGAGTCGGACCGGGAATCTGCCTAGTGACCTGTCTTACCAATCTTCTTATAGCCAGTTTACCGCTGGCCCAAGGGGAGGGATCCCCCTGCCTGTGCGCGTCGACGCTTTGCGCGACCGCGATCCCGCCTTCCGATATTTCCTCTTATCTCCGTCCTTTGTTCCGGAATTTCCGTGTCTTCTTCACTGTGATGACCCCTCGGCCGGTTAGTGCGTACACGGCCGCAGGACTGAACAGCTGATGCTGCCACCGCCTTCATCCCCACGGGGTTTCCATCGCGATCCCGCCCCAGATCGCCACCTGACCCCAAGGCCCCTGCCTTGGCCGCCCTTACAACCCGCGGTTGCTGCCGCGGGCGCTGTTCAACCTAGGAGTGGAACATGAGCAATGCTGCTAACGTTTCGGTTCGTGAACGCGTTGATTTCTCGAAGATCAAAACATCCGTTCCGATCCCGAATCTGATCGAAGTCCAAAAGCAGAGTTACGAGCGGTTTCTGCAAATGGACATGCTGCCGCAGGAACGCGACGACGCGGGTCTGCAGTCTGTGTTCACCAGTGTTTTCCCGATCACCGATTTCCGCGGCTTGGCCCAGCTGGATTTCGTTGATTACTCGATCGGTTACTGGGAGTGCAAGTGCGGCAACCTGAAAGGGTTGCACAACCTGCGTTCCACCTGCCGCCAGTGCGGCGCCATGATCAAGACCGATCCGTTTCACCCCGGCGACATCCTCTGCGGCAAGTGCGGCACGTTCAACAAGAACGTGGTGACCTTCTGCAACCGCTGCGGTGACCCGGTCGGCCTGCAGTTGAAGTACGACGTCCCGGAGTGCGAAGAACGCGGCATGACCTACGCGGCTCCACTCAAGGTGACCATTCGACTGACCGTCTACGACAAGGATCCGGACACCGGCACCAAGACCGTCCGCGATATCAAGGAACAGGAAGTCTTCTTCGGCGAAGTGCCGTTGATGACGCAGAACGGCACGTTCATCATCAACGGGACCGAGCGCGTTATCGTCAGCCAGTTGCACCGCTCCCCGGGCGTGTTCTTTGAAAAGGTGGCCGCACAGGGCTACTTCCTCGGCAAGATCATCCCCTACCGCGGCTCCTGGGTCGAGTTCGAATACGACTCCAAAAACCTGCTCTACGTCCGCATCGATCGCAAGCGTAAGTTCTACGGCACGGTGTTCCTCCGCGCCATGGGCTTGAAGAGCGACGAGCAGATCCTCCGCACCTTCTATACC
>CANIFK010000696.1 GCA_947466555.1 Acidobacteriota bacterium
ATCCTTCGTGAGCGGGTTCGACGGCCCGCCGATGGTGACGTTCTTCACCACCGCCGTATTGGCGTTGAGCAACAGCGCGCCGACGGAGAAGCCGTGGATCACGCCCGGCCCAAGAATGCTGACACCCTTCTTCGCGTTGACCTCAATGCCGTGCGTGCCGGCGACGTCCTGGCAACTGCCGAGGTCGCCCGCGCCGGTGCAATCGATCGTGAACCCGTTCAGGTTGATCGTCGTGTTATCGGCGCCCACGCGCAGCGCGGTCTGCGAGTTGCACTGCAGGGCCTCGGTCAGCGTCACCACGCCGTAGACCACCTGCCCGCAGGTGAGGGCGAGCATCGGGTGCCGAAAAAGCTCCTTGTCCCCACAGTGCGGAACAAGGAGCTTTACTTGATCACTTACTCCGCGCTGCGTGCCGGACGGAAGCCGATCATGCGCCACGCCTGCAGCGACGGCCAGCCGCCGGAACGCGCGTAGCTGCGCAGGTCCTGGCCCTCAAAGAAGAACGAGCCGCCGCGCAACACGCGGTAGGCGCCCTTCTCCGGACCCCTCGGATTCTTCTTCGGCGAGACTTCGTAGTAGCTCCGGCTGTACCAGTCCGAGCACCACTCCATCACGTTGCCGCCCATGTCCATGGCGCCATATGGCGACACGCCTTTGGGGAAGCTGCCCACGGTCATGCCGGTGTCGAACTTCTGCTTACCGGCGTAGTTGGCGTGGTCGTAGTCGACGGTGTTGCCCCACGGGAACCGGCGCTGGTCGGTGCCGCGGGCGGCCTTCTCCCATTCGGCTTCGGTGGGCAGGCGGTACTTCTTGCCGGTCTTGATGCTCAGCCAATTGCAATAAGCGGTGGCGGCGTCCCAGTTGACGCCCAGCACCGGATAGTTGTCGCTGTCCGGCGTGGCGCCACCGTGGTTCATGGCCTGCGTCCAGTAGGGGCTTTGATCCTTCGGCACGACGCGGCCGGTGGGCCAGATCTTCACATCGTCGTAGAGCGGATCATTCTGGAACTTCTTCCAGTCGGCGTTGGTCACTTCGAACTTGCCGATGTAGAACGTGTCGACGTGCACTTGATGAACGGGCCGTTCGCGCGGCTCGCCGTCGCCGAAGTTGTCGCCCATCTTGAAGGCGCCAGCGGGGACGATCACGAAATCGCCGTAGCCTTCGTTGATCACTTTGGGAGCGTCCGCCGCGAACAGCGTCGCGGTGGCGAGGAGGAGGAGAGCGGCGCGCATTACTTTGCACCTCCGAAGAATCCGCCGACTTTCAGGAAGTGCTTGAAGGCGTCCATCCAGGGCGAGAATTCCGGACTGGTCGTGGCGGCGCCGAAGCCGTGGCGGCCCTTCTGATACAGGTGAATCTCAACCACCGTGCCGGCGCGGTTCATGTCCAGGAACAGTTGCGCGCTGGCGTTGGCGGCGCCGGCGTCGTGCGCGGCGGCCAGCAGGAACGTTGGCGGGAACTCCTTCAGCTTCTCGCCCGGCGTGGGCCGGCCGGCGCTGTAGACCATCAGCAGGTAGTTGGGTTTGGAGTCGAGGCGGTCGATGGGGTCGGCGGCGGTGGGGTCACCGGGGCCGGCCGCGGCGGCGACGGAGCGCGCCATCGACGAGCCCGCGGAGAAGCCGGCGAAGATGATTTTATTCGGGTCAATCTTGAAGTCTTTGGCGCGGGCGCGGACAAGGCGCATGGCGCGGTTGCCATCGAGCACACGGGCCGCTTCGCCGTAGCGCGGGTTGAGGCGGTAGGTCAGCACGAAGGCGGTGGTGCCCCAGTCGTTCATGCGCTCGGCCACTTCGATGCCTTCGAGGCCATACATCAACATGATGTTGGAGCCGCCGGGAGCGATGATGACGGCGGTGCCGTTGCTCTTGCCGGGCGGGGGTTCAAAGACGGTGAGGAACGGCGCATCGAGCGGGCCGTCGCCGGCGGCGAGCGGGACCTTGCCCGGTTCCCAGAGCGGGATGTTGTAGTTTTCGCCGGCGGCAAAGGCGGCGAGGCTCAATACAAAGGCCAGAAAGAATTTGGACATCGACGGTAAGTCTCTTATTCGGGCAGACCGCATGTCAAGCTGAACAGATGGGCTACGTCTTCCGGCACCGCCGTCGCGTTGAGTTTTCCGAAACCGATATGGTGGGCATTGTGCACTTCAGTAACTTCTTCCGTTACGCCGAGGCGGCGGAGACGGCGATGTATCGCGAGCTGGACATATCGGTGACGCAGGGCGATATCACGTTCCCGCGCGTGCACGCGGAGTTCGACTTCCGCAAGCCGCTACGGTTTGGCGATGAGTTCGACGTGGTGGTGGAAGTGGAGGCGGTGCGGTCGCGCAGTTTGGCGTACGCGTTCCGTGTGGAGAACCTGAGCGGCGAGGTGTGCGCGCGCGGGAAGCTGGTGGTGGCGTGCGTACGGAAGGACCCGGCGACGGGCGCGTTGGCGAGCGTGGCGGTGCCGGCGCGGATGGCAGAATTGATGCGTACCCCGGCGGCGATTTGATAGCGTTGTAGCGTCACCGTGGTTTCTAGAAAAATCCTCATCTTTGCTTGCGCCAGCGTTCTATCGGCGTATGATTCGGCCGATGTTCTCGCGTTCGTCAAGAAGAACTGTGTGGCGTGTCACAACCAGACGGTCGCTTCGGGCGATGTGAATCTGGCGATCTACGAGACCGCTTCCGGCTTCGACGAAGGGCGCGAGATCTGGGAAAAGGCCCTCACGAAGATGAAGTCGGGCGAGATGCCGCCGCCCTCGATGAAGAAGCCAGCCGCGGCTGACGTCGCGGCGGTGACGCAGTTTTTGCAAAACGAGTTCGCGCGGCAGGACCGGAACGCCAAGCCCGATCCGGGCCGGGTGACGGCGCGGCGGTTGAACAAGACCGAATACAACAACACCGTTCGCGAGTTGCTGGGCGTGGACATTCGCCCGGCCGATAACTTCCCGAACGATGAAGCGGCGTATGGGTTTGACAACATTGGCGACGCGCTGTCGCTGTCGCCGGTGCTGCTCGAAAAGTATTTGTACGCGGCGGAGCGGGCGGTGCGGACGGCGGTGTTTGGGCCGGAGAAGTTGAAGCCGGCGGCGATTCACTATTCGGCGCCGGTGCGGGTGAATGACACCGTCGATAAGCCGTCGTTGCCGAAGGATCTGTTTCACTACGACGAATCGGGCTTGAGCACGAAGCACTCCTTCCACGTGATGCACCGGTTTCCGGTGGACGGGGAATACAACATTCGCGTGGTGTTGAACGGGCACCGGCCGAACGGTTCGGAGCCGGTGACGCCGACGTTCTGGATGGACGGCAAGCTGATCAAGAGCTGGGAGGTGGACGCGACCGATTTGGAAGGACAGATCGTCGAGGTCCGGTTGAACGTGACGGCCGGCGAGCATCTGCTGTCTACTTCGTATTTGAAGAACTATCACGGGTTGCCGGCGAAGTATAACGGGCCGGCGCCGTCGACGCGACCGTCGGATCCGATGATCACCGTGAAGGGGAAGTTGACGGAGAAAGACATCGAGGTTCTGCGGAAGTACGGGACGAAGATTAAGACCGATCGGATTGAGACTCGCGTGGATAACCGGTTTGAGTCTGTGGACGTTGGCGGGCCGTTTACGCAGACCGAGGGGCCGGCGAAGGAGAGCGTGGCGCGCGTGTTTGTTTGCGCGCAG
>CANIFK010000697.1 GCA_947466555.1 Acidobacteriota bacterium
CATCAACCTCGCCCCCGGCGGCGCCAAAACCGTCCGCGTCACCTTCGACCGCGAAGAGGACTACCGCGGAGCCGTCGCCGTCAGCGTCGAAAATCTCCCCGACGGCGTCAGCGTCCTCGCCGCAGCCGACTACGAACCCGACAAAGACCCGCCCCCCTTCCCCGGCAAGCGCGAACGCTACACCCCCCGAACGGAACGAACAGTCCTCGCCTTCTCCGTAGCCGACAACGCCGCCCTATCAACTCTCCCCAAAGTCGCCCGCGTCATCGTCCGCCCCGTCGTCGACGGCAAACCCGGCGCAACAATCGCCAGCAAAGAAATCCCCATAATGGTGGTCGCCAAACCGTGAGACTCTGCCTCTTCCTTACCAGCCTCGGCCTCCTCGCCGCGCCCAAACCCGTCAAGCTCCAAACCGTCCCCGCCACCGTCACCCTCACCGGCGCCGGCGCCAGCCAGCAGTTCCTCGCCACCGCCACCTACCCCGACGGCACCCAGGCCGACGTCACCGCCGACGTCAAATGGACCGCCAAAAACGCCACCCTCCAAGCCAACCGCGCCACCGCCATCACCGACGGTACCGCCACCGTCGAAGCCTCGCTCGACGGCCTCCAAGCCAAATCCCAAATCACCGTCAAAGGCGCCACCACCCAGCGCCCCTTCGCCTTCGCCCGCGACATCGGCTCCATCCTCACCAAGCGCACCTGCAACAGCTCCGCCTGCCACGGCGGCGTCAAAGGCCGCGGCGGCCTGAAGCTCTCCGCCAACGCCCTCTTCCCCAAAGATGACTACGAGTGGATCACCAAAGGCGGCGCCTATCAGGTCTTGAGCGCCGAAATCAAAGGCGAACGCGTCCCCCGCATCAACCCAGCCGACCCCGAAAAAAGCCTCCTCCTCCAAAAGCCGTTAATGCAAATCGCCCACGGCGGCGGCAAGAAACTGGAGAAGGATTCCGAAGACTACCGCACCATCCTCAACTGGGTAAAATCCGGCGCGCCATATGGCACCGAAGGCACCACAGCCACCCTCGCCAGCCTCGAAGTCTATCCCCCCATCGCCACCCTCCCCGTCGCCAGCGCCCAGCGCCTCCTGGTCACCGCCAAATTCTCCGACGGCCACACCGAAGACTATTCCAACCAGGTTCTCTTCAGCACCAACAACGGCGACGTCGCCACCGTCACCCCCGACGGCATCATCAAAGGCAAAGGCCTCGGCGAAACCGCCATTCTCATCCGCGCCGCCGGCTTCCTCGCCAGCGCCCCCGTCGCCGTCATCGGCCCGGCAATCGCCAACTACCCCGCCGTCCCCCGCGCCAATTTCATCGACGACGCCATCTTCGCCAAACTCCGCAAAGTCAACATCCTCCCCTCCGACATCGCCTCCGACGCCGAGTTCCTCCGCCGCGTCTGTCTCGACCTCACCGGCACCCTCCCGCCCCCCGAACGCGTCCGCGAATTCCTGGCCCTCCGCGACCCGAAGAAGCGCGAAAAACTCGTGGACGCCCTAATCGCCTCCCCCGAGTTCACCGATTACTGGACCTTCCGCTTCTCCGACATCTTCCGCGTCGCCATCTTCGCCAACGGCCTCACCCCCAAGTTCAGCCAAAAATACTGGGAGTGGATCCGCGATAACATCGCCACCAACCGCCCCTACGACGAAGTCGCCCGCGAACGCCTCTCCGCCGAAGGCTACGGCGCCGCCTCCCGCCACTTCATCCCCTACAACCAAATCGGCCCCCCCGCCGACGTGATGGCGGAAGAGGTCCGCGTCTTCTTCGGCCGCCGCCTCGATTGCGCCCAGTGCCACAACCACCCCTATGAAAACTGGAGCCAGGACCAGTTCTGGGGCATGGCCGCCTTCTTCGGTCGCCTCTTCAAAGCCGGCCCCGTCGTCTTCGATCACCCCACCAACATGGACTGGAGCTCGAAAGACGTCGACGGCAAAATCGAAGTCCTCCACCCCCGCACCAAAGCCAACGTCAAACCAGCCCTGCTCGACGCATCCCCGCTAGCCCTCAAGGAAGACGCCAACCCCCGCAAGGAGCTTGCCCGCTGGATGACCGCCCACCCCTACTTCGCCGAAGCCTCCGTCAACCGCATCTGGGGCTACTTCTTCGGCCGCGGCATCGTCGACCCCGTCGACGACTTCCGCTCCACCAACCCCGCCACCCACCCCGACCTCCTGTCCGCCCTGGCCAAGGACTTCCAAAAGAACGGCTACAACCTCCGCCACCTGATGAAGACCATCGTTCTGTCAAGAACGTACCAACTCTCCCACCAGCCCCACCCCACCAACAAAAGCGACGTGACCAACTACTCCCATTCCTGGTCCCGCGCCATCGATGCCGAAGTCCTGCTCGACGCCGTCGTCGCCGTCACCGGAGTACCCGAAACCTTCACCACCGCCGTCAGCGACGAACGCGCCGTCGGCCAGGCCCCCGCCAACACCCGAGCCATCAATCTCAAGGACCCGGACATGTACTTCTCCCGTTTCCTGGAGCTCTACGGCCGTCCCAACCGCGGCGCCATCCCCGAACGCTCCAGCCGTCCCAATCTCGGCCAAGCCCTCCACATGTTAGCCGGCGCGACTTACGTCGATCGCTTAGCCACCCCCGGCAGCCGCCTGCGCAAACTCCTGGACGCCAACGCCACCGACGAAAAAATCATCAACGAGTTCTACCTCGCCGCCTACGCAAGAAACGCGGAGAAGGAAGAGCTCACCGACCTAACCCAGCTAGTCTCAAAACGAAACGACCGCGAAGCCGCCCTCCGCGAGTTCGTCTGGGCCATAATCAGTTCTAGAGAATTCGCGGAGAACCACTAATGCCGCGCCCTCTTTTCCACACCTTTCCCACAGGGCCGTGCTACCGGACTTCCCTGATACCAGATAACTCCGACCCCAACACCGCTGGAGCCAACGAATGACCCACCCAAAACGCCGTGACTTCCTCCGCGCCGGCTCCCTCGGCTTCCTCGGCCTCGGCCTGCCCCAATACCTCGCCGCCACCCCCAAACCCGGCGCCAAGGTCAAATCGGTCATCCTCTTCTGGCTCGAAGGCGGCCCCAGCCACATCGACACCTGGGACCCCAAAACCAACTCCAACTTCCGCCCCATCTCCACCAACGTCCCCGGCATCCAGATCTCCGAACTGCTGCCCAAAATGGCCAAAAAGATGGACAAATTCGCGCTCATCCGCTCCATGCACACGCGCGGCAACGACCATCCCCAAGCCACCCACTACGTCATCACCGGCCACGAAATCAACCCCGCCATGCAGTTCCCCAGCATCGGTTCGATGCTGACCAAGGAACTCGGCCCCCGCAACGCCGTCCCGCCCCACGTCCTGGTCCCCAAGTGGAACTCCGGCCGCCAATACGAGGACTACTTCCGCTCCGCCTTCCTCGGTGGCGACTACGACCCGATGTGCATCCCGGACCCCAGCAAGCCCGACTTCCAAGTCACGGATTTGAGCCTCCCCAAAACCGTCTCCCAAGCCTCCGTCGAAAGCCGCTCGGCCTTCTTGAAAGCCGTCGACCGCAAATACCGGGCCCTCAACGAAACCGCCGAGCACACCGACATGGACGCCTTCTCCGCGCAAGCCATGAAGATGATCCTCACCCCCGCCGTCCGCGACGCCTTCGACCTCTCCAAGGAATCCG
>CANIFK010000698.1 GCA_947466555.1 Acidobacteriota bacterium
AGGAAAACTTATCAGACTGCCACAGCTGGGGTGGTATTTGCAACTCTGCCATTTTGCTGTCACAAAGTGGACCTACAATAATTCCATGCCTTTCCGGTTCTATTTCCTGTTTGCGGGCGTTCTGCTGGCCCAAACGAATGAGCGTCCGGCGCGCGCGGTGACCGATCCTGGGGTGGTAACGACGCGGCAGATGGTGACGCCGGCGGGCGTGCCGACGGTGTTCAACGGGCGCGTCTATGGCGTGCAGTTCCGGTCGGCCGATGAGGTGCAGGTGCTGACCGGCGTCGGCGTCTACCGCATGGATTGGCGGCAGAACAAGGTGCTGCGCCACACCGTGGCCAAGGGCCGCGGCGGGATCCAGGCCATCGACGGGGCCGATCCGGTGTGGCTGTTCCAGCGCGAAAACAAAGTATGGCTGCACCGCGGCGACGATACGCGCGGGGTGGAGTTGGGGAAGAACCAGGCGGGGGCGGTGCGGGAGCGCGCGGGCAAGGTGTTTGCGGCGCTGGCGTTTGAGAACAGGCTGGCCGTGGTAGGGGCCGATGGCGGCGTTGCCAAGATCGACACGGGCATCGCGCCGGTAGGCCTGGCGGTGGATGCCAAGGGCACGGTGGCCTATGTGGGCAACTGGGGTGGGCGTGTGCCGAAGAAGGGCGAGACGACGGCGCCGACTGGGCTGGCGCCGACGGCCGACCAGGTTCTGGTCGACGCGCGTGGCGTGGCCGCCAGCGGGACGGTTTCGCGCGTCGATGTGGCGTCCGGC
This sequence comes from Acidobacteriota bacterium, assembly GCA_947466555.1. GTDB lineage: Bacteria > Acidobacteriota > Terriglobia > Bryobacterales > Bryobacteraceae. The sequence goes on from CANIFK010000698.1 coordinate 764, forward strand.
AAGGTGACGCATTCGATCGCCGTGGGCCTGCATCCGACGGCGCTGGCCTGGGACGAGGCGCGCGCGCGGCTGTATGTGGCCAATACGAATTCTGATTCGATCAGCGTTGTCGATACGAAGACGCAGGCGGTGGTAGCGACCTGGGCGCTGCAGCCCTTCGTCCGCAAGGCCTTTGGCGTGGCGCCGACGGCGCTTGCCGTGTCGGCCGATGGCGCGCGGCTCTTTGTGGCCTGCGGCGGGATTAACGCGGTGATGGTGTTGAAGACGGCGACGGGCGCGAATGAAGGCGCCATTCCCACCTACTGGTATCCGAGCAGCCTGGCGCTGAGCCCGGACGGGAAGCGGTTGGCGGTGGGGGCGATTCTGGGCGTCGGGTCGGGCTGGAGCGAGAAACCGGACCGGCGGTTTGTGCATTCCAATCGCGGGTCGGTGCAGGTGATCGATCTGCCGGGCGCGCCGCAGTTGGCGTCCTGGACGACAGCGGTGATTGAAAACAACCACATGGCCGGGGCTGGGGTGGCGGTGGCGCCATCGTCGCGGGCGACAGCGGTGCCGGCGAGGAGCGGTGACCCGTCGTTGATCGAGCACGTGGTCTACATCATCAAGGAAAACCGCACCTACGATCAGGTTTTCGGCGACATTGGCAAGGGCAACAGCGAGCCGTCGCTCACGATGTTCGGCCGCGATGTGACCCCGAATCAGCATAAGTTGGCCGAACAGTTTGTGCTGCTCGATAACTTCTACGCCACAGGCGGCAACTCCGCCGATGGGCACCAGTGGGCGACGCAGGCCAACGAGACGTCCTACTGTTTATGGCCCGGTTACGATGGCCGCAGCTATCCCTACGACGGCACCGATCCGCTGGCGTATTCTTCAAGCGGATTCCTGTGGGACTACGCCCTGGCGCGCGGCCGGACGGTGCGCGTATATGGCGAATATGCGGGGCATCTGGCGGATGATCACGCCGTTCGTAAGGAACTGCTGCAGGGCTGGCAGCGCGGGGAGAAGTACCGCGGCCGGTGGAATGTGAAGGCGCCGATCGCCAAATTGAACACGATCCTGGCGCCCTATTTCCCGAGTTATTCGCACGGCATTCCTGACGTCGTGCGGGCGCAGATTTTCCTGGAGGACGTGGAGCAGTGGAACAAGGACGGCAAGATGCCGAACCTCACGATCATGCTGCTGCCAAGCGATCACACGGCCGGCACGCGGCCCGGTTCGTCGACGCCGAAATCGATGGTGGCCGATAACGATCTGGCGGTGGGCCAGATTGTGGAAGGGCTGACGAAGTCGAAATTCTGGCCGAAAATGGCGATTTTTGTTGTGGAAGACGACGCGCAGAACGGCGTCGACCACGTGGACGGGCATCGCACGACGGCGCTCGCGGTGAGCCCCTACACCCGGCGCGGCCACATCGATTCCACCTTCTATTCGCACCAGAGCATGCTGAAGACGATGGAGCTGATGCTGGGGTTGCCGACGATGTCGCTGTTCGATCTGATCGCCACCGAAATGCGCGAATCATTCACGGATACGGCGGATTTGACGGGCTTTACGGCGGAGCGCCCGAAGCAGTCCCTGTTCGACGTGAATCCGCCGCTTGCGGCGTTGAAGGGCAAGGCGCGGGAGGCGGCGCGGGCGTCGATGAAGATGCGCTTTGAGGTGCCGGACGCGGTGCCGTCGGAGAAGTTGAACCGCATTCTGTGGGGCGAGGCGAGAGGATGGAATACACCGTATCCCGCGCCGCCCCGCGCCGTCTTCGCGCCGATCACGGTAGAGACCGACGACGAAGACGAGGAAGAGGAAAAGAAGAAACGCTAGTTCCGCGTGGCTTCGATATCGAGCGTGATGGTGATCTCGTCACCGACGACAGCGCCGCCGGTATCCATCAGTTTGTTCCAAACCAAGCCGAATTCCTTGCGGTTGATCTTCGTGGAGGCGCTGGCGCCGATGGTGACGCCGCCGGGGCCTTTCACTTCCGGAGCCGGACCTTCCACGTCGAGCGTGACGGATTTCGTCACGCCGTGGATGGTGAGGTCTCCGGTGATCTTGAGCTTGCCGTTGACCTGTGCCCACTTGGTGGAGCGGAAGGTCATGGTGGGGTACTTGGCGACGTCGAAGAAATCGGGTGACTTCAGGTGGGCGTCGCGCTTGGCCTGCTGGGTGTCGACGGTAGAGGCGTCGATGGTGGCTTCGACCTTGGCCGCGGCCAGATTCTTCGGGTCGTAGCTGATCTTGCCGGTGACGTTGGAGAAGCGGCCGCGGACGTTGGTCACCATCATGTGCTTGGCGCCAAAGCCGGCGGCGCTGTGGGCCGTGTCGATCGTGTAGTCGGCGCCCCAGGAGGAGGCGGCGAGGAGCAGGAGTCCAATCGTGCGCATGTTAGTTCCCCTTGTTGTAGTAGAAGCGTTCGCGGACGACTTGCCCATCTTTCCAGGTGCGCACGGCAACCTGGGCGAGTTTGAAACGGGCGCCGCCTTTAAAGGTCACGTCCATCTCCCATTCGCTGAAGCTTGAGTCGCCGTTGACGGCTGAGGCGACCACGGCGGCGCCATGGAACTCGGCGATGGAGTTGACAAACTGCAACTCGCGCTCGCGGTTGAACGCCTTGCCCACGAAGGGTTCGGCGGAGTTTTCCTGCATCACGACGTCCTCGGCGTAGTACTTCTCAAAAGCGCCCATGATGTCGCCTCCCAGGATCTGCTGGTTCAGCGCCTGGTCCAATTCTTGCGTGTTCATTGTGGTTTCCTTAGGGTTTTTCGTCGGGATAGCGGACACGGTCAAGCAGGTCGAGCAATGTGTCGATCTGCGCGGCGGTGAGGCCCCGGAAGAACTGTTGATTTTGCCGCCGGGAGGGTTCGTCAAGCTCGTTGACGATCGCCGCG
>CANIFK010000699.1 GCA_947466555.1 Acidobacteriota bacterium
AAGCCAATCAGGGTTTGTCTACTGATCTCTCCCGCTCGCTTGCCTTCCAGGCGTCGAACTACATCCAGGCTGTGTGGGAGATCAGCGGTCCGCAGAAGAAGAAGATCGACGCGGGGGTGGAGGCGCGTAAGCTCGACTACGAACTAACCGACCGCTGGATCAAGTACATCGCCAAGCCCACCAAGAAATACAAGAACAAAGAGGCGCTGCAGGCGTTGTTGAAGAAGCCGATGAGCACCATGCCCGAGGCTAAGAAGTTGGCCGATAAGTTCCAGGAAGAGATCATCGCGGTGATGCTTGAACGGAACGAGATTGATGCGGAGAACAAAGTCATCGCGGCGAAAGATCTGGACGGCACCAAGCCGAAGAAGCGGACCGACAAGCCGAGCAACTTCACGTCGTTCAAAGACTTCAATCCGGGCTCCTGGCTGCGGCTGAAGAGCCTGCCGGAAGAAGAGAACAACTTCTGGACGGAGATTTTCCAGCGCGAACTGCCGGAGGCCGACGATCCGAATGCGATGATGATGGGCGGCGGCATGATGCGTCAGGGGACGCCCGGCGTGTTGTTGTTCCGCGGTTGGGCGTTGGAATCGCGCTTGGGTTCGGAAGCGCAGACGCGCATTAAGTCGATTCAGAGCGGTATCGACGCGTTGCGCAAGAAGCTGGAAACGAAGTTCCCCTTCATCCATGGCGTGAAAGACGCCGAGGCGATTTCGGAGATCAAACTTCACTTCCGCGGCGACCCGGCGAACTGGGTCGGCCCGGACGTCCCACGCCACTTCCTGAGCGTTCTTTCTCCGGAAAACGGGAAGCCGTTCGCCAAGGGTTCCGGCCGTCTGGAACTGGCCGAAGCGGTGGTCAGCCAGCCCATCACCACGCGCGTTATCGTGAACCGAATCTGGAAGGCTCACTTCGGTACGGGCATTGTCGATACGCCTTCCAACTTCGGCATGTCCGGCGAGCGTCCGACGAATCCGGAGCTGCTGGAATACCTCTCGGCCAACTTCGCCAAGAACGGGATGTCGATGAAGAAGCTGCACCGGGAGATTATGATGAGCTCCGTCTATCAGCTCTCGGCTGATAACGACGAAGTGGCTTTCGCCAAGGATTCCGGCAACCGGCTGTACTGGCGCGCCAACCGCAAGCGTATGGACGCCGAACAGATCCGCGACTCCATCATGTACGTCTCCGGGAATCTGGATTCGTCCATTGGCGGCCCGTCGGCCGACCTCACGCCCGCCATGCTTCGCCGCACTGTTTACGGCAAGGTGAGCCGCTACAAGCCGGATGAATATCTGCAGCTGTTCGACTTCCCCAGCCCGCTGATCAGTGCGGAAAAACGGTTCATCACCACTGTTCCTTCGCAGCGTCTGTTCCTGATGAATTCCGATTTCATGCAGGTGGAAGCGGAAGAATTGGCCAAGCGCGTGGCGCCCGAGGCGAACACGCGGGAACGCATCCGCAAGGCCTATCGGATTGTGTTCGGCCGCGATGCCAGCGAAGAAGAGATCGCTCTGGGTACTTCGTATCTGAAGGCGGAGCCGCTGCTGGAATACGAAGAGCGCAAGAACAAGAAGCCCGAGCGGGGACCCGGCATGCGCCGTGGGCGCCCCGGTCCGCCCGCCGGTGAAGAGGCTGTGATCAGCAAAGCGGATGTGCCCGGAAAGGGTGACGGCCCGATCAAAGGGGACGTTGCCGCCAAGCCCGAGCCTGCTGCTGAAATGCCGGCCGATATGCCCGTCGTCGCCGAAGGTGGCGCGGGTGCGGGCGCGGGTGCCGGCGGTGGCGCCATGGGCATGGGCATGATGGGCGGCATGGGTGGATTCGGCGCCGGTGGTCCCGGTGGCCGCCGCGGTGGCCCGGCTGCCGCTCCCGAAGTGAAGTACGAAGCAACTGCCTGGGGCCGTTACGCCAAGGTGCTGTTGAGCTCCAGCGAATTCCTGTTCATCAACTAGAGGACTGCCACGATGAGTCACAAACCTAAGAACCCCACCACCCGCCGCGAGGCGCTCCGCCAGGTCGGAAACGGTTTCGGCATGATGGCCTTCGCCAGCATGGTCAGTGAATCCATTGCCCGCGCCGGCGGTATCACGACGCCGGATGGCCATACGGCGATGTCGAAGCTGGATCACCCGGCGAAGGTCAAACGCGTCATTTTCCTCTTTATGAATGGGGGATGTTCAGCGGTCGATAGCTTCGATCCCAAGCCAGCGCTTGAAAAGTACGATGGCCAACCGATGCCTGGCGGCGGGATCAAAACCGAACGCCGTACTGGCGAGTTGATGAAGTCGCCGTTTACGTTTAAGAAGTATGGCCAGTGCGGCATGGAGTTGAGCGAACTGTGGCCGAACCTGGGCACGGTGGCCGACGACATCTGCTGGATTCGCTCTGTTTATACGGAGATTCCGAATCACGAACCCGCCTGCCTGATGATGAACACGGGCGCCAATCAGGCTGGCCGCCCGTCGATGGGCGCGTGGATTACCTATGGCCTCGGGTCGGAAAACAAAAGTCTGCCGGGCTTCGTCGTTCTTTGTCCCACGGTGCCGACGACGGTTGGATCCCCGCTGTGGAGCAATGGCTTCCTGCCGGGGATTCACCAGGGCAGCTACATCTCGTCGCGGATTCAACAGCGCACCAATCCCGATGGTTCGCCGATGGAAGAAGAGCCGATGGCTCCCGCGATGGACGAGAAAGACAAGGACAAGAAGAAGCCGGTGAAGGTGGAAACCGCTTTCGATCCGAAGAAGCTTGTCAGCTACGTCAACAATCCCAAGTTTGAACTCACCGAGCAGAAGCGCGAGATGGAATTGCTGCAGAAGCTGGAAGGCATTCGCAAGAAGGATGCCGGGGATGATCAGCAGGTGGAAGCGGTGATGAAGTCGATGGAAGTCGCCTACCGCATGCAGACCGAGGCGCCGGAGGTGTTCGACGTGCGCAAGGAGTCGCAGGCCACGCTCGACATGTACGGTGAAGGAACCACCGCTCGCGGCGCGTTGCAGGCCGTGCGGCTCGTTGAAAAAGGCGTCCGGATGGTGCAGGTCTATTACGCCAGCGGCGACCCGTGGGATGCCCACGCCGACATCATGGGCCACAAGACGAATGCGAAGAATTCCGATCAGGCGTTCGCCGCGGTGATCAAGGATTTGAAGCAGCGCGGGCTGTGGAAGGACACGCTGGTTGTCTGCGGCTCTGAGTTCGGCCGTACGCCGGTGCGCGAAGTGGGCGGTGGCGGGGGCCAGGCCAAGAAGGGCCGCGATCACAATCCGTTTGGCTTCACTATGTGGCTGGCTGGCGGGGCCGTTAAGGGCGGCACCATTTATGGCGCTACGGACGAATTCGGCTTCAAGGCCGTGGAAAAGCCCGTTCATGTCCACGACATTCACGCGACGATTCTGCACCTGCTCGGCATCGATCACCTGAAGCTCACCTACCGCTACAGCGGCCGTGACTTCCGTTTAACCGACGTCCACGGCAACGTGATCCACGACGTTATCGCTTAATCGCGCGGCGGCGGGAGTCTATTTCATTACGAAAGACCACTCCCGCCGCGCTAACTCTTCGATCTTCCCCAAGTCCCTCTCCAGCAAATACCGCCCGTCAATCAGCTTCCGCGCCGCACTCCGCACCTTCTCCAAATACCCTGCC
>CANIFK010000700.1 GCA_947466555.1 Acidobacteriota bacterium
CCCTCGCCAAACTCCAAGCCCTCTGGCGCTCCCTTCCAAAACCCCAACCCAATCAACCCGCCATCGCCCGCCCCGGCGCCGAAGCCATGCGCGCCTACATAACCAACGTCCGCAAGAAGGTCGAACCCCGCTTCATCAACATCACCGCCGGCGCCATCGGCACCGCCTGGCAGCCCCTCTTAATCTGGAAAAACACCCAATACGCCACCCACCGCCGGAAGTTCGATCCCCGCCAACTCCAGGTCCAGGGCGAGCCCCCGTTCAATCAATCCAACGTCGTCGAACCCGAATGGGACAACGCCTTCGGCCCCGGCAAAACCATCCTCGTCGAAAACCCGCCCGGTGATCCCGATCTCCAAGTCCCCGCCGGCCAGCGCCCCCGCTACGAAGCCGCCTGGGCCCGCTTTTGCGCCGTCTTCCCCGACATGTTCTACAAGGAGTCCCGCGGCCGCAACTACTTCAAAACCGGCAAGGACGAAGGCCGCTATTTAAGCGCCGGCTTCCACAACGTCATGGGCTACTTCCGCGACGATCAGCCCCTCTCCGAACTCCTCCTCGACGAAAAGCAGCAAGCCAAGCTCAACGCCATGTGGCGCGAAATGGATTTCGTCGCCTCCATCAACATCCGCACCTACGTCGAATTCGCCAAGCTCGGCACCCGCGGCACCCGCGACGATTTCAAGGACAACGAACCCGAAGTCGGCGACATCGAAGTCGACCAGATCATCTCCGAACCCAAACTCCGCAAGCTCGAAGCCGATTACCTCAAATTCGCCAACGGCGGCAGCCCCGTCGCCATCCAGGCCATAAAGACATTCTTCGATCAAGCCAACACCAGCATCCGCTGGGTCCAGAAAGCCCGCCGCGACGCCGAGCCCGCCCATCTCAAATCGCTCCTCGAATTCGCCGCCCGCGCCTACCGCCGCCCCCTCACCCCCGCCGAACAAGCCGACATCACGTCCTTCTACCGCGATACCCGCCAGCGCTCCGCCCTCGATCACGAAGCCGCCCTCCGCGAAGCCATCGTGCTCATCCTCATGTCCCCGAAATTCTCTTACCGCATCGCCAGCCCAACCCCGTCCGATTACGATCTCGCCAGCCGCCTCAGCTACTTCCTCTGGTCCTCCATGCCGGACCCCGAACTCCTCCGCCACGCCGCCACGGGCACCCTCAACCAACCCGAAACATTAAAAGCCCAGGCCCGCCGCATGCTCCACGATCCCCGCTCCCGCGCCCTCGCCGTCGAGTTCGGAACCAACTGGCTCGACATGCGCGACTTCGAACAAATCGGCACCGTCGACCGCGCCCGCTTCCCCACCTTCAACGACGCTCTCCGCCAGGCAATGTTCGAGGAACCCATCCGCCTCCTCCTCGACGTCTTCCGTCGCAACCGCCCCATAACCGACCTCCTTCTCGCCCCCGACACCTTCGTCAATCCCTCCCTCGCCCGCCACTACGGTATGCCCCCGCAAACCGGCGACGACGCCACCTGGACCCAAGTCCCTGACGCCACGAAATACGGCCGCGGCGGCCTCCTCCCCATGGCGGCATTCCTAACTAAGAACGCCCCCGGCCTCCGCACCAGCCCCGTCAAACGCGGCTTCTGGGTAGCAAGAAATATCCTCGGCGACCAGATCCCCCCACCGCCCCCCGCCGTCCCCGAACTCCCCGCCGACGAAGCCAAAATGGATCTCCCCCTCCGCCAAATGCTCGAACGCCACCGGGCCAACCCCAGCTGCGCCGCCTGCCACGCCCGCTTCGATTCGTTCGGATTAGCCTTCGAAGCCTACGACCCCGTCGGCCAGCGCCGCACCCACGATCTCGCCGGCCGCCCTGTCGACGCCCACGCCCAATTCCCCAACGGCGCCGAAGGCGAAGGCCTCGCCGGTCTCCGCCAATACATCGAAAAACACCGCAAATCCGCCTTCGTCCGCGGCTTCGCCGGCCGCCTGTTAGCCTACGCACTAGGCCGCAGCCTCACCCTCTCCGACGGCCCGCTATTAGACGAAATCGCCGCCCAGCCCAATCCCCGCTTCGAAACCATCCTCGAAAAACTCCTAACCAGCCGCCAGTTCTTAAACAAACGGAGCCCCCAATGAAAACGCCAATATCCCGCCGCACGCTCCTGAAAGGCACCGGCGTCGCCATGGGCCTCCCCTGGCTTGAATCCATGGCCAACGCCGCCACCGCCCCGCCACCGCAACGCTTCGCCGTCCTCTTCATGGGCACCGGCATCAGCCCCGGCCGCTGGTGGGCCAAAGGCTCCGGCGCCACATTGGAACTGAGTGAATCCCTAGCCCCCCTCGAACCCCTCAAAGCCAAACTCAACGTCATCGACGGCCTCTTCAACAAAGCCGCCACCGGCCAGGGCATCCACCCCGCCATGACCGGCAACCTCCTCTCCGGCGTCCCCATCCGCAAAGGCTCCATCATCCAGGGCGGCATCACCATCGACCAACTCCTCGCCAACCACATCGGCCAGGACACCCCCCAACCCAGCATGGTATTGGCCTGCGAACGCGCCATGACGGGCTTCCACGAAACCAACTTCTCCAACGCCTACAGCTCCCACATCTCCTGGCAAAACAGCGATTCCCCCGTCCCCAACGAGATGTACCCCTCCCTCGCCTTCGACAGCCTCTTCGAAAACGGCGGCCAGCTCCGCAATGCCAGCATCCTCGACCGCGTAAAAGACCAAGCCCAATCCATCACCCGCACCATCAGCGCCACCGACAAAATCAAGCTCGACGAATACCTCGCCAGCGTCCGCGACGTCGAGCGCTCCATCGAGCGCATGCGCACCGACAAGCAAAAGGCCGAAGACCAAGCCCGCGACGCCGGTCGGCCAATCTTCACAATGAAGCGCCCGCAGGACGGTCTGCCGGAGGACATCCGCGACCACATCCGCCTCATGTGCGACATCATCGCCCTCGGCTTCCAAACCGACAAAACCCGCGTCGCCTCCCTCCTCCTGGCCCGCGATCTCTCGGCGCTCTACTACCCATTCCTGGGCGTCAGCAAACAGCACCACGGCGCCTCCCACTACGACACCGAACCGGACTACCAGAAGATCGTCCACTTCCAGATGACCCAGCTCGCCTACCTCGCCCAGCGCCTCGACGCAATGAAAGAAGGCGAAAGCTCCGTGCTCGATAACAGCTGCCTGCTCTTCCTCTCCAACATGTGGTCCGGCACCAAACACGACAACAAGAAGGTACCGGTCCTAACGCTCGGAGGCCTCGGCGGCAAACTCCAAACCGGCCGCGCCCTGAACTACTATGAGTCCGGCGACGACAACCGCAAACTCTGCAGCCTCTACCTGGGAATCATAGATCGCATGGGCGTAAAACTCCCCAGCTTCGGCGACGCCACCACCCGCCTCCAAGGCCTGTAGCCCCGACCAGGACGCAAGAAAGAGTGGAGTAGGGAGGCAAGAAGAGGGAAAGGAAGCAAGAAGGAAAGGCAGAGAAACCTACCGAACCCGTCCGATACCCCGATCGGGTCGCGGTAGGGACGGGCCTCACGACCCGCCCCCCGCACAGATCCGTACGAGCGGCACTACCGCATACGGCTCCTACCTTGGATGTTTGGCGTCAAATCGCACGGCGGGATAGGGATGCGCCTGGTGGGGCCGGGGCA
>CANIFK010000701.1 GCA_947466555.1 Acidobacteriota bacterium
TGGAAGACGTTTCGTTCAGCTACTCGAAGCTGACGGTGGAATACTTCAAGACCGATCACGCGACGGCGAAACTGCTGGGCTCCGGCGGCAAGAACTTCTGGGACCAGACCCTGAACCAGGGTGGTTGATAACCTCACGCCGGTCTCCTGAAGTTTCACTATGACAGCCAGGGAACTGTACCAGGCAGGAAAGCTGAAGGAAGCCATCGCGGCGCTGAACATCGAGGTCCGGGACAACCCGGCGGATGTGCGGCGCCGCACCTTCCTCTTCGAACTTCTTGTCTTCGCCGGCGACTACGACCGCGCGGAAAAGCACATCAATATTCTCAGTGACGCGTCCCCGGAAGCCAAACTCGGGAGCGTCCTCTATCGTGCGGCGATTCACGCCGAAAAGAGCCGCAAGGACCTTTTTGCCAAGCACGAGTATCCGGTTCACCCCGGTGACGAGGACGCCGAACAGGATGGCACTTTGAACGGGCAGCCGTTCAAGGTTTTCGTCGACGCCGATCCCACCATCGGACCGCGCCTGGAGGTTTATGCCGCCGGCGCCTACATTTGGATCCCCTTCAAGCACATCGAGTCGATTGAATGCGAGGCACCGAAGCGAATGCGGGACCTGTTATGGGTTCCTGCGATTGTGCGAACAGGGCCGGCGTTCAAGATGACCGAACTCGGTGAAGTATTGCTCCCCGCTTTGACCTGGGACGCCAGTGCGTCGGACGACGACCTGGTGCGCCTTGGCCGCGTTACCAACTGGGTGGAGAACGAAAATGGCGACGTGAAGCCTGTCGGCCAGAAGATGTTTCTGGTGGACGGGGAAGACGTGCCCATCCTCGAACTGCGCAAGCTGGAGTTTTCGCGACCCGAAGCGGAGGAACCAACGGAAGAGTAACCTCAGAAGATGCCCATCCGCGAAGACCTCCTGACTCCTATCCCCGGAGAAAATCCGAGCGGAACGTACCTTTACTACGCCCCGATCTACGACAAGATCAAGGAGGCCCGGCGTCAGGACGAAGACTCCGGGCCCTCCGGCGTATGGACGCGTGAACGCAAGATGGCCGACTGGAATCAGGTCATCAAGCTGGCGGGCGAAGCGCTGGCGACGCAGTCGAAGGACTTGCAGTTGGCGGCGTGGCTGACGGAGGCCTACTTCAAGAAAGAAGGCTTCGCGGCGTTCCGGGACTCCCTGGTGATGCTGCGGCAGCTGGTGGAGACGTTCTGGGACTCGATTTATCCGGAGATTGAAGACGGCGACGCGGAGTTCCGCGCGACGCCGCTTTCGTGGATCGGCAACTTCGACCTGCAGATTAAGATGGCCCCGATTACGCGGGGCGGGTTCAGCGCGTTTGACTACCGCGTGGCCACGTCGATGGGCACCAAGCAGGACGCGGAAAATGGCGGCAGCCAGAAGCTGGAAGAGTTCAACGCCAAGGTGGCCGAGGGGAAGACGAGCCTCGATGAGTTCGACGGCGACTTCGACAAAACCCCAAAGAAATACTACGTGGACCTGGCGGAAACCTTCGTCAGCACGTTGGAAGAGCTGGAGAACCTGCAGCGCGTTTGCGAGGAGAAATTCGGCGACGATTCGCCGGGGTTTTCGAAGCTCCGCGGGGCGCTGGAAGAGACGCAGGTCACCGTTAAAAACCTGCTGAACCGGAAGCGGGAGAAGGAGCCGGATGCTCCGGCTCCTGGCGAAGAGCCGGTGGAAGAGGTTGTCGAAGAGGCGGCCCCGGTTTACGAACAGAGCTATGGTGCCGCGCCGGTGGCGGCCCCGGTTAAGAAGAAAGCCGGTTCGCTGTCGGCTGAACCGCAGGATGCCGATGACGCGCTGGCGCGGATTGTGGCCGTGGCGCGGTATTTGCGGGTTTTGGACGTTTATTCGCCGGCGCCGTTTCTGATGCTGGCCGGATTCCGGTTCGGCGAGTTGCGCGCCGGGGGCGACACGATTGACGCGATGAAGTTGGAAGCGCCGCCGACGGAGATCCGGCAGGCGGTGAAGAAAGCGTCGATGGAATCGAACTGGGAAGAGGTCTACAAGAACTGCGTGGAGGCGCTGGCGTTGCCGTGCGGACGCGGTTGGCTGGACCTGCACCGGTATGCGGCCAAGGCGTGTACGGAGTTGGGCTGGTACCACGAGGGCACGCGGCGCGGGATTGTTTCCATGGTGCGCGGCATGTTGCAGGACTACCCGGACCTGCACAAGATGACCCTGATGGACGACACGCCGACGGCGAACGGCGAGACGCTCCAGTGGATTGAATCGGATGTCTTGACGGGCGGGGCTCCGGCCGCTGCCGCGGCGCCCGCTTATGAGTTGCCGCCGGCGGTGAGCTATTCTCAGCCCGCGCCGGAAGAGATTGGCGCGACGCCCGATGCGTGGGAGTTGGCGCAACAGGCGCTGCGCGCGGGGCGCGTGCGGGATGCGGTTGAGATGATCGACCGCGAGTGCAAAATGGAACGTTCCGGCCGCGGGAGATTCCTGCGGAAGACGCAGTTGGCGCGGATCTTTATCGACAGCGGGAATGAGTCGATGGCGTTGCCGATTCTGGAGCAGCTGGGCAGCGAGATTGAAACACGGGGGTTGGAGGATTGGGAGCCGTCGGAGACGATTGCCCACCCGCTGACGCTGTTGTATCGCTGCCTGTCGAAGGTGGACCGGGAGTCTGATGTGGTGAAGAAGTTGTATGCGAAGCTCTGCCGGCTGGATCCGGTGGCAGCGATGAGCATGTTGAGATAGAGGAGCCATGGCGCGCGCTGATCTCGACAATCTCGTAACAATCCCGCTGCTCGATCGGCTGATCGACCGCGACCCCCGCAACTCGCAGGAGCCACTGATGTCGCGCGCGCAATCGGTGCGGCTACTGAAGGAGTCTCTGCGTCGCGATATTGAATGGCTGCTGAATACGCGGCGCATCAAGGAAGAATCCACCGATCCGAAGGCGGAACTGACGCACTCTCTCTACAACTACGGACTGCCCGATCTGACGCACTTTTCCTTCTCCTCCAACCGCGACATGAACCGCGTGACGTGGCTGCTGGAGAACACCGTGGCCATCTTCGAGCCGCGGCTGCGGAATGCGAAAGTCTTCATTGAACCCGCGGAAAAAGGCACGCTGCAGATTCGCTTCCGCGTGGAGGGCATGCTGGTGATGGACCCGGCGCCGGAACGGGTTTCGTTTGATACGACGCTCGACGTGACCAGCCAGAGCTACACCGTGGAGGGCAGCTAACGGTGCGGGACGACCTGCTGTTCTACTACGAGCGCGAACTGACGTTCATCCGCCAGATGGGCGCGGAGTTCGCCGAAAAGTATCCAAAGATCGCCAGCCGGCTGGTGCTGGAAGACACGCAGTGCGAGGACCCGCACGTGGAGCGCTTGCTGGAGGCGTTCGCGTTTCTGGCTGGCCGCGTCCACCTGAAAATTGACGACCAGTTCCCGGAGATTACCGAGGCGCTGCTCAGCATCATCTACCCGCATTTCATCCGGCCCATCCCGTCGATGACGATCGTGGAGATGTACACGGATCCGGAAAACGCAGGGCTGATGAATGGATCCACCGTGGCCCGCGGCACCAGCCTGCAATCGCGCCCGGTGGACGGGCTGCCGATGCGGTTTCAGACCTGCCAGGAA
>CANIFK010000702.1 GCA_947466555.1 Acidobacteriota bacterium
TGGTTTGGTGATTTGGAGCCGCGGGGCCCCGGGGTTGCCGGGGCGTTTCTACATGGGGCCGAATGGGACTTTGGTGATGGGCCGCTGGACGGTTTGGATGAGAGCTTTTTGCGGCGCTGGTTTTTGGACGTGCTACGGCGGGGCGGGGAGGAGCCGATGGTGCCGCATGTGATCGCGCTCGACTTCCATGCTCATGAGTATTTTTCGTGCGATGCGGAGGCGATTCGCGAGATGTTGCGCATGGGGCGGAAGAAGCTAGCGTTAATGACAGCGACGGAGGAACCGCGTGCGATTGAACGTTTGCGGGAGCTTTTGGAGGAGTTGGCGCACTCCGATGACCCCGAGATTTCGCGGACGATTCAGACGTATTTGCGGGAACGAGAGTCTCATGCGGGAATGCAATCATGGTAATTTCCCGGTTCTTGGAGGAGAAGGCGAATCGCGGCGTGCTGACTGGTGCCATTGAAGACCGCATTACCCAGGCGCCGTGGGCAGATGTTGTGCGGGATATCGCGCTGGTGGCGACGCACGAGTTGGATTGGATGCCGAACGGGGAGCGCGATTGGACGAGGCACAACGCCATCGGCGCCATTCACGAGTTGCTCAATGCGCGGTGGCCCCCGAGCGGCGTGAAGCCGCGCGAGTTGGAACGGGCATTGGGGGTGTTCACGGAGTGGCTGGGCGGGCAGGGAGACCGGGAAGTTTTGTCGTTTTGTTGGAAGGAAGTGAACAATTCGCGTTGTGACTTTCTAATGCAGAAGCTGCATGAGATGAACCGGCTTGGTGAGGATCTCTCGCAGTCGTCATTGCGTTTGGCGTCCGCGCTCGCGGCAGACGTGGATGCGATGACGCGCTGGCCGTCCGACCGGTGGGAATGGGCGGCGTGGGAACGGGATTCGGTGCCGTATTTCAAGGCCATCGCGCATGAGAGCTACGTGGTCCGGATGTGGGCCGCGCGGGCGATTGGCTTGTTGCATACGCACGTGGGAACGGAGAGCACGACGGAGTTGCTCGATTGGATTCGAAATCTGGAAGGCACGTGCCCAGGGGTGGCCGGATCGTTTCTTTGCGGTGCAAGCTGGCCCTACGATAGGCCGGTATCCGACGTCGATTGCGGCTATATGCGGCGGTGGTTTCTGGACTGTTTGCGAGTGGGTGGGAATGTTGACGTGCCTGGAATTCAGACGCTCGAATTCTACGCACACGAATATTTCCGCCGCGATGCGGATGCCATCCGCGAAATGCTGCGGATGGGGCGCACGGCGCTGGCGATTGAGACGGCGACAGAAGACGACTCAGCGCGGGGCGTGCTGGACGAAGTCCTGCCAGAGATGGCCGCCTCCGATGATCCGTTGGTGGCACGGAGTATCCGTTGGTACTTGGGTAGCTAAACCTTCTTCGGATCCGGATGCTTCCACGGCGCGCGATAGGGGCGGGCGAGGAGGCGATTGGCTTCGTCGTCACCGATGACACGCTGCGTGGCGGAGTCCCATTTCAGGCTGCGGCCGAGCTTCTGCGACATGTTGGCGAGAATGCAGGACGCGGTTGAAATGTGGCCTTGTTCGATGTCGGCGACGGGTTTGGATCGCTTCTCGATAGCGGCCAGCAGATCGCGCATGTGGCCGCGGATGGCGGGGGCGACGTGCTTTTCGAGCTCGGCTTCGGTCTTGTCTTCGGGGTATTCGTCGAACTCGTACTTCACATCCTTGTGAACCGATTCGCCTTTGCCGACGGGGATGAAATCGTAGCTCATGACGCTGGCCTTCAGCGTTCCCTTTTCGCCGTAGAAGGTGGCGCCCCAGGGATACTTGGCATCGGGCGCGGTGCCCCAACTGCGATGGGTCCAGACAACCTTCACGTCGCCGAAATCGAAGGTCGCTTCCTGCGTATCGGTGATGTTGGCCTTGCTTGCTTTGTCGATGAGAATGCCGCCGGAGGAGGAGACGGTTTGCGGCCAGCCGAGGCCCATCATCCAGCGCACCATATCGAGCATGTGTACGCACATGTCGCCTACGATGCCGTTGCCGTATTCCATGAACGCGCGCCAACGGCGAGGATGGACCAGCGGATTGTAGGGCCGCATGGGGGCGGGGCCGGTCCACATTTCGTAGTCGAGATTGGCAGGCGCCTGCGCGTCGGGCGGATTCTCTTTGGCGCGCATATGGTAGTAGCAGTACGTTTCCACGTAGGCGATTTTGCCGAGCGCGCCGCTATCGATGAAGCGCTGCTTGGCTTCGATTAAGTGCGGCGTGCTGCGCCTCTGCGTGCCGATCTGGACAACGCGACCGTACTTGCGCGCGGCGGCGACCATTGCCTGCCCTTCCACGATATCGACGCTGATCGGCTTCTGCACATACATGTCGCAACCGGCCTTGGCGGCTTCGATCATGGCGAGCGCGTGCCAATGATCGGGCGTAGCGATGAGGCAGATGTCGAGATCCTTCTCCTTCAACATCTCGCGGTAATCGCTGTAGGTTCGCGGCTTCTTTTTCGACACCTGGCGCTGGGAAACGATGTCGGCCGCGGCGGCCAGCATGTTCTTATCCACGTCGCAGAGCGAGACCACTTCCACCGGCGCGACCTGGATCAGCCGCAGCAGATCCGACTTCCCGTACCAGCCTGTACCGATGAGGCCAACTCGCTTCGGCTTGACGCCGCCTTGTGCGAAGAGGCTGGCGCCGGTGGTGGAGAGAAACGTTCTGCGATCCATGGATCACAGTGTATTCTAGCGGCGGCTGAATAGCGCGGCTACGCCGGCGCCGATCAACAGCACGGGCCAGAGCTTGTCGAAACCCAGGTCCGGGATGAATCGGCTGACCAGCAGTATGGTGCCGACCAGAATCATCATCATGGGGCCGACCAGGCTGCGGTCGATAGTGGTGGGCTGGGTGTTCATACTAGCGATTACGAGAGCGGCCGCGGAAAAGTTCCGTTAGCGCAAAGACTCGTCGAGTTCGACTCGGTAGCCGGTGACGAGGCGATTGGTTTCGTTGGCCATGCCGACGATGGCCATCATCTCGTTGAACATCTCTGGCGTCATGCCCTTTTTTTCCGCGGCGGCGGTGTGGGAGGCGATGCAGTATTCGCAACCGTTGGTGACGCTGACGGCGATGTAGATCAGTTCCTTCATCACCGGGTCGAGCGCGCCCGGGGCCATGATGTCCTTGATGCTTTCCCAGGTGCGGCGGAGCGTGCCGGGATCGTTGGCGAGGAACTTCCAGAAGTTGTTCACGTCGTCGACTTTGCGCAGCGTCTTGATCTCGTCGAACACGGCTTTCACTTCGGGCGAGGCGTCTTTGTACTCGATGGGTTTTGCGTAGGCCATGGCGCCATTATGGCGCGGAAAGCGCTTCGCGATACCAGGCGGCGAGGAAGCGGGCCGCGGGGTTCTTGTGCGGTTGAACGTAGTCGCGGAAGTGTTGACTGGCGCCGAGAGCCGGCTGCAGGGTGGCCCAGAACTGGTTCCAGTCGATCGTGTCCCCGGATTCAAGGAGCCGGTTATTGAGCGCGCGGAGAAACGCGTCGTTGACGGCCGTGGTGCCGATGCCACGGGTGGCGATCATCTGCGCCCGGTGGCAATGGGTGACGACGTCTTCCACATTCGCCATGCCTCGGCAGCTGCCGAGGAA
>CANIFK010000703.1 GCA_947466555.1 Acidobacteriota bacterium
CCTGCGGCACCGACCAATCGGCCTTCGCCTTCCGCGCCTTCTTCTCCCACTTCTGCTGTTCAACGGCCAGCTTCGGTTGCCAATCCTCCCAACCCTTCCGCGCCGCGCCCAGCGCCGTGTCCAACTCCCCCAGCCGCGTCGCCATCTCCGGCGTCGGCGCCTTCATCATTGGCTCATCATTGCCGAAGTTGTACACCAGCCCGCGCTCCGGAACGTTGTTGTAGAACGCGAACATCGAATAAAAATCACGCTGCTTCAGCGGATCGTATTTGTGATCGTGGCAACGCGTGCAGCCCATCGTCAGGCCCAGCCAAACGGTGGACGTCGTCTCCACGCGGTCGGCCACGTACTCCACGCGGAACTCCTCTTCCACAATCCCACCCTCGGCATTGGTCCGGTGGTTCCGATGAAACGCCGTCGCAATCTTCTGCTGCATCGTCGCGTTCGGCAACAAATCCCCGGCAATCTGCTCCACCGTGAATCTGTCGAACGGCATGTTCGCCCGATACGCATCGATCACCCAATCGCGCCAGCGCCACATGTCGCGCGGCCCATCGCTCTGATACCCGTTCGTATCGGCGTACCGCGCCGCGTCCAGCCACCGCAGCGCCATCCGCTCGGCATGCGCATCGGAGGCCAGCAACCGGTCCACCACCTTTTCATACGACCCCGGATCCCGCAGAAACGCGTCCACATCCGCCGGCGTCGGCGGCAACCCCGTCAGGTCCAAATACACCCGTCGCAACAGCGTCTCCGGCCGCGCCGCCGCGTTCTGCTTTAAGCCCTCCCGCTCCAGTCTCGCCCGCACAAATCCGTCAATCGAACTGTGCCCCACCGGCCGCTTCGGCGGCACAAACGACCAATGCGCCTGCCACACCGCCCCCTGCTCAATCCAACGTTTCAGAGTCTCGACGTCCCGCGCCGGCAGCGCCGCGTGGCCCGCATACTGCGGCGGCATCCGCAGCGCCTGATTCGTCGAACTCACCCGCTGATAAACACCGCTCTTCCCCGGGTCCCCGGCCACAATCCCGAACCGCCCGCGGCCCAGATCTTTCTTCGCCTCCGCCTCGCTGTCCAGCCGCAACGGCGACTTCCGGTTCCCCGCGTCCGGCCCATGACAGGCAAAGCACCGATCCGATAAAATCGGCCGGATATCGCGATTGAATTCCACCGGTTGCCCGAGCAACGCACCGGCTCCCAACACCGCCAATAAAAACCTGTTCATAATGGCCAGCTATGATCAAATCAAACTCCGCGCCAAGACGCAATGTGACATTCCGTGGGTTCTGTGATATAAAATTTCACATTGATCGAGGTTTCTTTGTCACAATCCCAAACTCTCTCCGGCGTCTACCCAATCGCTAACACCCCCTTCCACACCGATGGCTCGGTGGACTTCGACAGCCAGGACCGGCTGATCGATTACCTGCTCGATCAAGGCGCCCACGGCCTAGGCCTCTTCGGCAACGCCAGCGAGGGCTACACGCTCTCCGCTCCCGAACGAATCGAACTGATGAAGCGCATCGCCAAACGTGTCAACGGCCGCGTCCCGCTCGTCGCCTCCAGCGGCCACACCGGCACCGATGCCGCCGTCGAACTCAGCAAAGAGATGGAAGACTTGGGCGCCGATTGCCTCATGGTCCTCCCGCCGTACTTCCTCAAGACCGATGGCGACGGCCTCATGTACTACTTCACCGCCATCTCCGACGCCGTCAAAATCCCCATCATGGTGCAGGACGCCCCGCTGATGACACAGGTCCCCATGCCCCCGGCGCTGCTCGCCCGCATGGGCCGAGAAATCGAAAACGTGAAGTACGTAAAGGTGGAAGCCCCGCCCACGCCCCCGAAATTCTCCGCCGTCAGCAAACTCGCCGCCGGCTCGCTCACGCTCTTCGGCGGCCTGAACTGCCAGTTCTTTATCGAAGAATGGCAGCGCGGCGGACGTGGACAGATGCCCGGCAGCGACCGTACACGCGACCTGGTCGACATCTGGAATCACCTCGAAGCCGGCGAGCTCGACGCCGCCTGGGCGCGCTTCACCCGCGTCCTGCCCTTACTCCGCTTTGAACTGCAGCCCGGCCTCGGCGTGTCAGCCCAGAAGCACAATCTCGTCGCCGAAGGCGTCATCGCCACCGCCCACGTGCGCCACCCCACCGCCTCGCTCGATTCCGATAGTCTGGTCGAGCTGGCCCATCTGCGGAAGCTAGTTGCCGTCAGCCATACCTAACTCCATGCGCATCCCGCACCTCCGTTGGTGGATCGCCGCGCTCCTCTTCCTGTCGACCGTAATCAACTACATCGACCGGCAGACGCTCTCTGTTCTCTCACCGGTGCTGACGCGCGAACTGCACCTGTCGCCCATCGAGTATTCCAACATCCTCACGGCGTTCCTGGCGGCCTACACCGTCATGTACGTCGGCTCCGGTTTCCTGGTCGATCGCTGGGGCACGCGTCTGTCGCCCAGTATCTTCATGGTCTGGTGGTCGGTGGCGAACATGCTCCACGCCTTCGCGCAAGGGGTGTGGTCGCTGGGCATTCTGCGGTTCCTGTTGGGCATGGGCGAATCGGGCAACTTCATGGCCGCCTTCAAAGCGGTCAGCGAGTGGTACCCAGCCAAGGAGCGCGCGTTCGTCAACGGCTTGATCAACGGCGGCGCGGCCATCGGCGCCGTCATCGCGCCCCCCGTCATCACCTGGATCAACGGCAAGTACGGCTGGCAACCCGCCTTCGTCGTCACCGGTTCGCTCGGCTTCATCTGGCTCGCCTTCTGGCTCTATCTCTACCATCCGCCGGAAACCCATCCGCGCATCACCGAAGAGGAACGCGCCTACGTCCTGGCCGACCCGGCGGTCTCCGCCTCCACGGCCCGCGTGCCCTGGCAACAGGTGCTGAAGTATCCCCAAACATGGGGCCTCCTGCTCGCCCGCTTCTTCTCCGATCCCGTCTGGTGGTTCTACCTCTTCTGGCTCCCGAAATATCTGGTGGAACAGCGTGGCTTCACCATGGCTGAAATGGGCATGATGGCCTGGATGCCGTACCTGGCCGCCGACGCCGGCGCGCTGGTCGGCGGCTGGACCAGCGGCAAGCTCATCGCTCAAGGGCGCGACCCGCTCAAGGCCCGCATGATGGTCATGCTGCCGTTCGCCATGCTCATGCCCTTGAGCCTCGCCGTCAACCACGCCCCCTCGCGCACGTTGACGCTCACGCTCATCTGCATCGTCACGTTCTCCCACATGGCGTGGAAAACCAATCAAACCACGCTCACCAACGACGTGTTCCCCAAGCCGATGATCGGCACCGTGGCCGGCATTCTCGCCTTCGGTAACGGCCTCGGCGGCACGCTCTTCACGTGGATGACCGGCTACGTCGTGCAGTGGTTCGGCTATGAGGCCATCTTCGTCCTCATGAGCGTCCTGCATCCCCTCTCGTACTTCATCGTCCGGCGGCTGGTACGCCAGCCGCTGGCCGCGTAAGCGGGACTAGCTTTGCGACTTCCAGGCGTCCATCAACGACTGCTTCGCCCGGCCAATATGCGCCCGCACCGCCGCCTGCATCCGCGGCAGGTCGCGATCGCGCAACGCGCCGACAATCGCGTCGTGCTCGGCCTGCTCCACGGCAAATC
>CANIFK010000704.1 GCA_947466555.1 Acidobacteriota bacterium
CGAACATGCACAAGTGCGACGGCCGGGACTTTGAGCTTTATATTGTGAACGTGGACGGATCGGGGTTGAAGCAGATTACGAATTTCAACGGGTTCACTTCGTTCCCCGAGTTTTCGCCGGACGGGAAGAAGTTCGTGTTTTCCAGCTCCTTGAATACCAAGAGCCGCTACGAGTTCAACATCTTCGTCGCTGACTGGAAGGAGTAGGCGCGGCGCCTACCCTTTCCAGCAGAGCGAAAACAGTTTGACCTGAATATTGGTCTTTTTCGGCGCGATTACGACACTCTCGAACTTCTCGTTCAGGGTGTCGTATTGCGTTGCAAGGGTGGCGATTTCTTCTTGTAGTTGCTGCTCGAGTTGCTGGCGTTGATCGAGCGCTGTTTGCAGATTCTCCTCGGCGCGATCGACGTCCTGGCCCTCGCGGCTGGCTTTGCCGATTGTTCGCGCGGCGGAGCCCATGCTGGACATGGCGGATTTGGTCATGAAGCCGCGCCCCATGATTGCGCCCAGCACGGAGGTGGCGATGGAGAGTCCGGTCTGCACCTTGGACTGGGTCGCTTCCTGCTGCTGTTTTTCCACCATTTGCTGGGCTTTTCGGACACGTTCTTCGAGCATGGCGAGCTTGGGCCCGTACTTCTGGCGGAGGGCGGTTACGGCTTCGTCGCGGGCTTCATGAGCGGCCGTGGTGAGGCGGACACGGAAGTCGCGTTCGGATTCGCCGGGATTCGATGTCTGACCGAGATTGGCGCTTTGCAGGACTTCGAGTTTCTGCGTGGCGAAGAGCCAGTTGACGAAATCCTTGTTCCAGGTGGTGTAGGACTTGGCCTTGCCGGCGGCGGCGGGGAGGTCGCCGAAAGAGGCGCCGTCGGTGGGTTCGCTTTCCAGTTCGGCAATGTCGATATCCAGCTCTTCGGCCTGCTCCCAATTTACGGCCACGGGGCCGCCTTCGACGAGCGTGCAGAACTTTACTTCGCGTGAGAAATCGATCTTGGTCTTGGTGTCGGTAAAGCGAACCAACGCGACGCCGAAGAGCACGGGTTCGTAGCTGGCCGCGCCGGTGGAACGGACGGGGAGGAAGTGCTGCTCAATATCGGGTGGCAGGACGGGGCGGGCGGTGCCCACGACTTCAGCGGCGCGCTTGGGCACGGCTGGCGGTGGGGCGGCGGCCTCGCCGGCGATGGGCGGCGGGGGGAGCGCCTTTTTCTTCGCGTCCATCAGTGTTTTGATCTGCGCGCGGGTGAGCGGGCCGCTCAAGTACGAGAGGGCCCAGCGGGATTCGAAGACTTCGAGCGCGCCGCGGTGGACGTTGCTCATCAGGAAGATGCGGCTTTTGAGACTGGACAGCAGTTGCTCCAACGCGCCACGGTCGGCCGAACCGCCGGCGGCGGCAGCGGCGCCTTCCAGACCTTCGATGAGTCGCATTTTGTCGCGTTCGGTTTGCAGCCGGCCGACGAGCCAGGTGCCGCAGTTGGAGAGGCCCTTGTAGTCGAGATCGACCGGGTTCTGCGTGGCGAGTACGACGCCGACGCCGAAGGCGCGGGCCTGTTTCAGGAGCGTCAGCAGCGGCTGTTTGGAGGGCGGGTTGGCGACGGGAGGGAAGTAGCCGAATATCTCGTCCATGTAGAGCAGCGCGCGGAGGCTGGAGGTGCCGGGCTGCGTGCGCATCCAGGAGACCATCTGGTTAAGCAGCAGCGCGACGAAGAACATGCGCTCCGAATCGCTCAGGTGCGAGATGGAGAAGATGGACATGCGCGGGCGGCCGGTGGCCGTGTAGAGCAGCGAACCGATATCGAGCGCGTCGCCTTCGAGCCAGGCTTCGAAGCCGGGGGAGGCGAGCAGGTTATTGAGCGCAATTGCGAGCTCGAAGCGTTCTTTCGACGGGTAGAAGGCTTCGATTTCGAGCACGCCGATGCGAGTGACCGGCGGCTTCTGGATTTGTTGGATGAGGGTGGCCAGATCCAGGTCATTGCCCTGCATCCAGGCGCTTTCGATGAGCTTGCTGATGAGGATGTGCTCGCGGGACTGGATGGGGTCCGCGACGATGTTCATGAGCGCGAGCAGGGCGGTGGCGGTGGACTGAATCCGCTCGCGCATGGCTTCGCGGTCTTCGCGCATCTCTTCCGGCGGCGCGCCGAAGGAGCGGAGGACGCTGACCGGGTAGCCGGCCGAGGAGCCGGGGGTGTAGATGGTGTAGTCGGCCGCATCGCGCAGGCGCTGGATGCGGGCGCCGTCCTGTCCCCAATCGGCGAGGCCCTTCTTCCAGCGTTCGGCGATTTCGGTGGCGAACTGGTCTTTAGTGATGCCTTTTTTGCGGGCTTCCTCTTCGTTGACCCACGGGGCGAAGTCAGCCGGGGCGAGGGAGGGGAAGTTGAGAAGCAGGTTCGAAAGATCGCCCTTGGGGTCGATGATGATGGCGGGGATGCCATCGATGGCGGCTTCTTCGAGCAGACCGACGCAGAGGCCGGTCTTGCCGCTGCCGGTCATACCGACGCAGACGGCGTGGGTGACCAGGTCCTTGGAATCGAGAAGGAGGAGGCCATCGTCTTTTTTGCCGAGATAGAATACGCCGAGCTTTTCGAAATCCTGCATAGGCTCTAGTCTACAATCGCGAGTATGGAACTAAAAGGTAAAAAGGTCGCGATCCTAGTTGACCAGATGTATCAGGAGATGGAAGTGTGGGTGCCGTTGTACCGGCTGCAGGAAGCGGGTGTGGAGACGATCACAGTTGGCGCCGAAGCTGGAAAGACCTATCCGAGCAAGCTGGGCTATCCTTGCACGGCGCAGAAATCCTACAACGAAGTTTCCGCCGACGATTTTGACGGCGTCGTGGTTCCCGGCGGGTTTGCGCCCGACCATATCCGGCGGCATCCGAAGGCGAACAAGCTGGTGGCCGATATCAACGCGCAGGGCAAACTGGTGGCGGCGATCTGTCACGGGCCTTGGGTGTTGTGTTCCGCGCACGGCATGTTGAAGGGCCGGAAGGTGACGAGTTTCTTTGCGATTAAGGACGATGTGGTCAATGCCGGGGCGGAGTGGTCGGATGAAGAAGTCGTGGTGGACGGCAATCTGGTGACGTCTCGGAAACCCGAGGATTTGCCGGCGTTTTCTCTGGCCTGTGTGAACGTGCTGAAGAAGTAAAATTGAAGGACTCTATGCCCCGCTTCGTAGCTCTGTTTGCTGCCGCCACCGCCCTCTTTGCGCAGGATGGCGCCACACGTGAAAACTGGCCCCATTACGGGGGCCAGACGAGCGCGTGGCGGTATAGTGCACTGGATCAGGTGAATGCGTCGAACGTGTCGCGGCTCACGCCGGTTTGGACGTTTCAGACTGGCGACAACGAGGGCGGATTGCAGGCGACGCCGATTGTGGTGGACGGAGTGATGTATGTCTCCACGTCGCACAACCGGGTGTTTGCGATCGACGCAGCTACCGGGCGGGAGTTATGGAGTTACTACTTTCAACTTCCAAAAGGTTTCACGATTTTCTACGGGCCGTGGAACCGCGGCGTGGCTGTTGCCGATGGGCGTGTGTTCCTGGGCACGCTGGACAATCACGTGGTGGCGCTGGACGCGAAGAACGGGCGTGAGTTGTGGAAGGTGAATGTCGAGGACGCCAATCA
>CANIFK010000705.1 GCA_947466555.1 Acidobacteriota bacterium
ATCGACCCGGAACAGTTCCGCATGGAGGCGATGTTCGACCGCATGGACGCGCTCGGCAAGTCGATGCTGGGCATCACCATTCAGTGCGCCCAGTGCCACAACCACAAGTACGACCCGCTGACCCAGGAAGAGTACTACAAGATCTTCGCGGTGCTGAACAACAGCCACGAAGCCAACGCCGCCGTCTACACCCCGGCCGAGCAGAAGAAGCGCGCCGAGATCTTCGCGCGCATCCGCGAAATCGAGCAGGAGCTGCAGCACAAGTCGCCCGATTGGCAGGCGCGGATGGCATCCTGGGAATCGCGTTTGAAGGCGAAGCAGGCACGCTGGGAGGTGTTGAAGCCCGATATCGACGACATCGCCACCGGCGGACAGAAGTACCAGCAGATGAAGGACGGCTCGGTGGTGGCGGGTGGCTACGCGCCCACCAAATTCAAGCCGCAGTTCACGCTGCGGACGAAGATGCGGAACATCCGCGCCATTCGCCTGGAGCTGATGAACGACCCGAACCTGCCGATGAACGGGCCGGGCCGGTCGATCTATGGGACCGCGGCGTTGACTGAATTCGAAGTGCAGGCCACGCCCGCCGGGGCCAAGGACGCCAAGCCGGTCAAAGTGAAAATCGCCCGGGCGACGGCCGACGTGAACCCGCCGGAAACGCAGATTCCCAGCACCTTCTGGGACAAGACCAGCAAGCGCCGGGTGACCGGGCCGATCGATTTCGCCATCGATGGCATTGAAGAGACCGCCTGGGGCATCGACGAAGGTCCGGGCCGCCGCAATCAGCCGCGCCAAGCCGTCTTCGTGTTCGCCGAGCCGGTGGACTTCCCCGAAGGCGCGGTGTTGGAAGTGTTCCTGTCCCAGCGGCACGGCGGGTGGAACTCCGACGACAACATGAACTACAACCTGGGCCGGTTCCGGCTGTCGGCGACCGACGCGGCCGATGCCGAAGCGGTCCCGGCGTTGACCTTCGCCAGCTACCGCGCGACGGTACCCGAATGGCAGCAGGCCAACGACGAGATTGAGACGCTGTGGCGTCAGCACCCGGCGGGCACGACCCAACTGGTGATGACCGAGCGCGAAGAGATGCGCGAGACGCACCTGCTGATGCGCGGCGACTTCCTGAAGCCCGGCAAGACGGTGCAGGCCGGCCCCCCGGCGTTCCTGCACGCCGCGGCGAAGACGGAAGGGCCGATGAACCGGCTCGAGTTCGCCAAATGGATGGTGGACCGCCAGTCGCCGACCGTGGCGCGGAGCATGGTGAACCGCATTTGGCAGGCCTACTTCGGGACGGGCATTGTGGCCACCTCCGAGGATCTGGGCAAGCAGGCGGAGACGCCGTCGCACCCGGAACTGCTGGACTGGCTGTCCGTGGACCTGATGGAAAACGGCTGGAGCCTGAAGAAGCTGCAGAAGACGATCGTGATGTCGAACACCTACCGGCAGAGCTCGCACGTAAGCGAAGAGCTGGTGGCGAAGGATCCGTACAACCGGCTGCTGGCGCGCGCACCGCGGTTCCGCGTGGACGCCGAACTGGTTCGGGACATCGCGTTGACGGCCAGCGGGCTGTTGAACGCCAAGGTGGGCGGGGCGAGCGTGTTCCCGCCGGCGCCCGAGTTCCTGTTCCAGCCGCCGACGAGTTACGGGCCGAAGAACTGGTATGAAGAGAAGGGTCCGAACCGGTACCGGCGCGGGCTGTACACGTTCCGGTTCCGGAGCGTGCCGTACCCGATGTTGCAGGCCTTCGACGCGCCGAATGGGGATATGAGCTGCGTGCGGCGCAGCCGGTCGAACACGCCGTTGCAGGCGTTGACGACGCTGAATGAGCCGCTGTTTTTAGAGACCGCGCGGGCGCTGGCGTTGAAGACGGTGCGCGAGGGCGGGCCGACCGACAAGGACCGGCTGCGGTTCGCGTTCCGGCGCGTGGTGTCGCGGGCGCCATCGGACAAAGAGGCGGATATGTTGCTGACCTTGCTGGGCAAGCAAGTGGCGAAGAATCCGGCGAACGCCTGGGAGCTGGCGGCGGACGATCCGGCGAATCCGCCGAAGCTGCCCGCTGGCATCACGCCGGGGCAACTGGCCGGCTGGACGACGGTGAGCCGGGTGCTGTTGAACCTGGACGAAGCGATTACGAAAGAGTAAGTCATGCAGAACCTCATTGCTCGTAGATGGTTTATGGAAAAGTGCGGCGTCGGGATGGGCTCGCTGGCCCTCTCGTCGCTGCTGGGCGCGGCGACGGACCCGATGGCGCCCAAACAGCCTCATCACAAGCCGAAGGCGAAGAATGTCATTTACCTCTTTATGGCCGGGGGACCGAGCCATATCGAGATGTTCGATAACAAACCGATGCTGGCTAAGTTCGATGGCACGCTGCCGCCGGCTGACTTACTGAAGGGCTATCGGGCCGCGTTCATTAATCCGAACTCCAAGTTACTCGGGCCTAAGTTCAAGTTCGCCAAGCACGGGCAGGCCGGCACCGAGATCAGCGAGCTGCTGCCGCATACGGCGGGCATCGTCGATGACCTGTGCATTGTGAAGTCCATGGTGAGCGATGCGTTCAACCATGCGCCGGCGCAGCTGTTGATGAACACGGGTACGATGCAGTTCGGGCGGCCGTCGATGGGCGCCTGGACCGTGTACGGGCTGGGCAACGAGTCGAAGGACCTGCCGGCTTTCGTGGTGTTTTCGAGCGGTTCGAAGGGGCCGAGCGGCGGCAGTTCGTGCTGGGGCTCGGGCTTCCTGCCATCGGTTTACCAGGGCGTGCAGTTGCGGAACTCAGGCGACCCGGTGTTGTATTTGTCGAACCCGCGCGGGGTGGATTCGGCGACGCAGCGAGAGTCGCTGGACACGATTCAGGCGATGAACCGGGAGCGGCTGGCGACGACGGGCGATCCGGAAATTGCGACGCGGATCAATTCGTTCGAAATGGCCTACCGGATGCAGAGTTCGGCACCGGAGCTGATGGATTTGTCGAAGGAATCGAAGGCGACGTTGGACTCCTATGGCATTGAGCCGGGGAAGCCGAGCTTTGCCTATAACTGTCTGCTGGCACGGCGGCTGGTGGAGCGCGGCGTGCGGTTTGTGCAGCTCTATCACGAGGCCTGGGACCAGCATGGTTCGCTGGTGAGCGGGCTGAAGAAGAACTGCAAAGACACCGACCAGGCGTGCGCGGCGCTGGTGAAGGATTTGAAGCAGCGCGGGTTGCTGGAAGACACGCTGGTCATCTGGGGTGGCGAGTTTGGCCGGACTCCGATGGTGCAGGGCGGCAGCGACGGGCGCGATCATCATCCGAATGCGTTCACGATGTGGCTGGCCGGCGGCGGCGTGAAGCCGGGGACGGTGCTGGGCGAATCGGACGAGTTAGGGTTTAATGTGACGAAGGACAAGGTGCATGTGCATGACTTACATGCGACGTGTATGCACTTACTGGGCTTCGACCACTTAAAACTGACTTACCGGTTCCAGGGCCGCGATTACCGGCTGACGGACGTGCACGGGAACGTGGTGGAGAAGATGCTGGCTTAGTTACAGCTCGCGGAGTTCGTCCCAGTCGAGTGCGTGGCCGAGGGCGCGTTTTACAATGCGGTGGCGAGAGACCGAGAGTTCACCGAT
>CANIFK010000706.1 GCA_947466555.1 Acidobacteriota bacterium
GCCCTCGGTGGCGAAATCGCCGCCTCCCGCCCCATCTGCGACAACGGCTGGCTCCCCATGGAACGCCAGGTCGGCAGCTCCGGCCAGACGGTCGCCCCCAAGGTCTACATCGCCGTCGGCATCTCCGGCGCCATCCAGCACCAGGTCGGCATGAAGGGTTCCAAGTGCATCGTCGCCATCAACAAAGATCCCGATGCCCCCATCTTCGAAGTGGCCGACTACGGCATCGTCGGCGACCTCTTCGACGTCGTCCCCGCCCTCACCGAAGCCGTAAAGAAGCTGAAGGGCTAAGCCCGTGTTCGTGAGGGTCCTGCAGGTCGTTGCGGTGATCCTCTACATCTTCGCCGCCATTGGGGCCGTTGCCTACAACGGTCTAGCTTTCTTCTGGCTGGTGCCCGTCCTGGCGCCAGCCATTTACTTTATCTTCACCCTTCCCGATATCTCCGTCCCCTCCGGCCCCTACCTCCCGCCCCATCCCGTCGATCGAACCTACATCAACGTCCGCATCGAGGAACTGAAATCCGGACCTCCCCATCGCAATAAAACCCAGTACATCGACAGCGTCAGCCGCGGTATCCCCTACTCCAACGAACGTATCGATTACCTCGAATTCCCCGACCGCCTCGTCCTCTGCGAACATCTCCGCCCCATAGAAGCCGCCATGCGCGCCGCCCGGCTCTCCATGGATAACCCGCGCCCCGATCTCGTCACCGTGAACTGCATTCTGCAGGTGCCGCGCATCCAGCGGCACCTGCATCTCGATCCCTGCGTCGTCTTCACCCTGGGCCCGCCCCCGGACAACCACGCCCCACCCATTCAAGTCGTCAACTGCACCCGCTGCGGCCATTCCATCGAAGAAACTCTCTTCGGCACCGCCTGGCCCAGCTAATCAATCACCGCCGCGTTCGCCATCTGCATGAACCCGTACTTGGCGCCCGGATCGATGCCGGTCATCTGGATCAGGAACACGCCCACCATGTCCTTCTTTGGGTCCACCCACCCATGTGTCCCAAACGCGCCGCCATGCCCAAAGGTCCCCGTCGAAAGATAGGCCAGCTCCCCGCGCGGGTCGTCGATTACTTCCCACGTCAACCCGAACGCCGTGTTCGGCATGTGCCCGGCCCGCAGTTGTCCGGTCTGTTTCCGCGTCATCACCTCAATCGCCGATCGCGAAATCAACTTCTTCCCGCCGCTCAACAGCATCTGGTAGAACGCCGCCAAATCCTGCGCCGTCGTATACAATCCCCACTCCGGCGCCGGGTACTTCGCGCCCTTCCGGAAGTTCAGCGCATACCCGCCCAGCGTCTCGTCCCCGGCCTTCACCAACTTCCCATCCGGGCCTTTCTTATAGATCGCCGCCAGCCGCGAATGCTTCTCCGCCGGCAGGAAAAAGTGGCTGTCTTTCATCCCCAATGGCTGGAAAATTCGCGTCTCCAAAAACTTCTCGAACGGCATCCCGGAGCGCACCTCAATGATCCGCCCCAGAATCGCGATGCCCAGATTCGAATACTGCCACTTGCTGCCCGGCTCGAATTCGAGCGGCATCTGCGAATACAGCAGCACCGCGTCGGCCAG
The DNA here is from genome assembly GCA_947466555.1 of Acidobacteriota bacterium. Classification (GTDB taxonomy): domain Bacteria; phylum Acidobacteriota; class Terriglobia; order Bryobacterales; family Bryobacteraceae. Next base: position 1,576 of record CANIFK010000706.1, read on the forward strand.
CGTCCGCTCCATCGTCGTGTTCAACTCTTTCATCCCCGCCGGCGGCAGATACGACATGCCGGAAGAATGCGTCATCAGGTCGTGAATCGTAATCACCCGCGCCGGTTTCTTCAGCAATAACGACCCATCGTCGTTCTTCTTCACCGTCACCAACTGCCCGCGAAACTCCGGCAAATGCTTCTCCACCGCATCGCCAATGGCCAGCTTCCCCTCATCGGCCAGCATCATAATCGCCGTGCCCACGAATGGCTTGGTCATCGACATCACCTGGAAAATGGTGTCGGTTTTCATCGGCTTCTTCGCCTCAATATCGGCCCAGCCCACGGCCTCCAAACTGGCAACGGCCCCATGCCGCTGCACCAGCGTCACCGTGCCCGATAGCACGCCAGCGTCCACCAACTCCTGCATCCGTTTGGGAATGCGCTGCAACACCGCCGGATCCATCCCCGGCGCACCCCACATCGCCACGGCCAACAGGGCCAAACATAACCGTTTATTCACCATAGAAACAAGAGCCATCCTCTTATATAATCACGGACAACCCATGAAGTCTTCGTCGATTGCGATTCTCCTTTCGTTTGTGGTCACCACGCAGTTGATCGCCGAGACGACCGCCCCCCTCGGAACCTACACTGCCGTCGAACGCCGCCATTGGTCTTTCCAACCGCGCCAAACGCCCGCTGTCCCCACTTTCACCACACCGGCCGACAAAGCTTGGGTCAAGAGCCCCATCGACGCCTTCGTCTTCGCCCGCCTCAAACAGGAAGAAATGGCGCCCGCGCCGGAAGCCGATCGCCGCACGCTCATCCGCCGCGCCTCCTTCGCCCTCCTCGGCCTGCCGCCCACGCCCGAAGAGATTCGCGCTTTTGAAAACGACAAATCCCCCAACGCCTGGGAGAAGGTCGTTGAACGCTATCTGGCCTCCCCGCAATATGGCGAACGTTGGGCGCAGCACTGGCTCGACGTCGTTCGCTACTCGGAAACCGACGGCTTTGAATACGATACCCACCGCAATGGCGCCTGGCGTTTCCGTGATTACGTAGTCCGCTCTTTGAACGAAGACAAGCCCTACGACCGCTTCGTCATGGAGCAGTTGGCAGGCGACGAAATGGACGCGAAAGCCGAATGGCTTCGCGTCGCCAGCGGCCTCCAGCGCATGGGCCCGCTGCGCAAAAACGCCGGCAATCAGGAGGTCGCCAGCAGCCGTTCGGAAGTGCTCACCGAAATGACCAACATCGTCGGCGCCGCCTTCCTCGGCGTGACGATCGGTTGCGCACGCTGCCACGATCACAAGTTCGACGCCTTCCGCCAGTCGGACTACTACCGCATCCAAGCCTATTTCGCCGCCACCCACGAAAAGGACATCGCCCTCGCTTCCGAAGCCGAACAGGCCGCCTGGAAAGCCAAGGCCAAGGCCACCGAAGACGAGATCAAGAGGATCAAAGCCTCCATGAAGGGCAAGGAAGGCGATGCACTCGCGGCCATCGAAAAGCAGCTCGAAGATGCCACCGACAGTCTCCCCGCGCCGCTCCCATCGCTCTACAGCGTGGAAAACGATTTCAAACGCGCCACGCCCATCCACCTCCTGGAGCGCGGCGAATACACCCGGCCGAAGGATAAGGTCGGTGCCCGTCCCCTCGGCGTGCTCCTGCCCGATGGCACACCCGAGCGCGAAACACTTCCGGAAAATCCGCGCACGAAACTGGCCGAATGGGTTGTCGCGCTGGAAAATCCGCTCACCGCCCGCGTCATGGCCAATCGCATCTGGCACTGGTATTTCGGCCGCGGTATCGTCGCCACGCCCAACGATTTCGGCAAAATGGGCCTGCGCCCCACCAACCCGGAACTGCTCGATTGGATGGCCAATCAGTTCATCGCCGGCGGCTGGAAGCTGAAGCCCATGCACCGCCTGCTGCTGAACTCCAGCACCTGGAAACAGTCCTACAACTCACCGGCCTTCGAAGCCAACATGGCCAAGGACCCCGAAAATAAATACCTCTGGCACGCCTCGCGCCGCCGCCTGGAAGCCGAA
>CANIFK010000707.1 GCA_947466555.1 Acidobacteriota bacterium
ACATATCCGCGGCCACCGCATGGCGCGCGGCGGCGTGGAAGTGGCCGTGTGGGACCTCGACGCGAAGCTCCAGGGCATTCCGCTCTGGAATCGCATCGGCGGCGGCGCCCGCCCGGAAATCCCCAGCGGCGTCTCGCTCGGCATCCAGGATTCCGTTGACGATCTCCTCAAGGTCATCGAAAAGGAACTGGCCGACGGCTACCAGCGCATCAAGATGAAGATCAAGCCCGGCCGCGACGTCGAAGACATCCGCGAGGTCCGCCGCCACTTCCCCGGCATCAAGCTCATGGCCGATGCCAACTCGGCCTACACGCTCGCCGATGTCGATCGCCTCCGCGCCCTCGATGAGTTCTACCTCATGATGATCGAACAGCCGCTCGCCCACGACGACATCATCGATCACGCCGTGCTCCAGGCTCAGCTGCAAACTCCCATCTGCCTCGACGAATGTATCCGCTCGGCCCACCACGCCGAACAAGCCATCCGCCTCCAGGCCGGCCAGATCATCAACATCAAGCTCGGCCGCGTCGGCGGCTTCCTCGAAGCCAAGAAGGTCCACGACGTCTGCCAGGCCGCCAACATCCCCGTCTGGTGCGGCGGCATGCTCGAAAGCGGCATCGGCCGCGCCCACAACGTCGCCCTTGCCACCCTGCCCAACTTCACCCTCCCCGGCGACGTCTCCGGTTCCAAGCGCTATTGGAAGCGCGAACTGCTCACCGAAGAGATCGTCGCCACGCCCAACGGCACCATCAAAACCAATGATCGTCCCGGCTTCGGCTACGACATCGACATGCCCTTCCTCGATTCCATCACCGTTCGCCAGGAGACCATTCGTTGAGCGACGGCAGTAGTACCGGCCGCAGCCAATGGTCGTTGTACCTGATCGTTGTGGCCGTGTACTTGTTCTGGGGCGGTAACTTCGTCTTCTCCAAAATCACGTTGAAAGAGATCCCCGGCCCGCTCGTGGCCGGCATGCGCACTATCTTCGCCGCCATCGCCCTGATGGCCGTCTACAAGCGGTCCCGCAATCCGGACCGTCCCCCGCTCCGCCGCGACGAGTACCCGCAACTCTGCATGATCGGCGTCTGCGGCATCGCTATCAACCAGGTCTGCTTCCTCATCGGCCTCTCGCTCACCAGCGCCAGCCACGCCGCTCTCGTCATCGGCCTCACGCCGTTCATGGTTCTCTTCCTCGCCTGGTTCCGCGGTCAGGAGGCCTTCACGTCGAACCGCGCCATCGGCCTCGCGGTCGCCGTCTGCGGAATGGCGCTCCTGCAAAAGCCATCGGCCAGCGCTCAGACGGCATCACTCCTCGGCGACATCCTCATCCTCGGCGCGGGCTTGAGTTTCGCCGTCTACACCGTCTTCGGCAAGGAACTCGCGGCCGAACACGGCGGCATGGCCGTCATCGCCGTCTCCTACGCCGCCGGCAGCATCTTCCTGCTGCCGATGACGCTCTTCTTCGCCTCCCGTTTCGATTTTTCGCAGGTTAGCGCCGCCGCCTGGTGGTCGTTCGGCTACATGAGCGTCGTCTCCTCCGTCCTCTGCTACATCGGCTGGGCCTACGCGCTCAAGCGCCTCTCCGCCTCCCGCCTCACCGCCTTCAGCTACCTGCAGCCGCTGGTGGCAACGCTGCTCGCCCTCCCCATGCTCGGCGAACCCATTACCGCCGCCCTCGTCAGCGGCGGCGGCCTCATCATGGCCGGCGTCTTCCTCTCGGAGCGGGGCTAATGGCCGGGTTCGCGGCACTCCTTCGAACCAACCAAAACTACCGCTACACCTGGATGGGCCAGGTGGTCAGCGAGGTGGGCGACCACTTCAACACCATCGCCGTCTTCAGCCTCATCCTGGCGCAAACCAACTCCGGCCTCGCCGTCGCCGGCGTCATGCTCTCCCGCGCCATTCCCATGCTGCTCGCCGGGCCCCTCGCCGGCGTCAGTCTCGATCGCTTCAACCGCCGCCAACTGATGATCTGGAGCGACCTTGTCCGCGCCGTCCTCGCCGGCCTCTTCGTCCTCGGCGTCCCGGCCGGGCGCAGTTGGGTCATCTATCTGTTGAGCGCCATGATGATGGCCGCCTCTCCGTTCTTCACCAGCGGCCGCGCGTCCATCCTGCCAGCGATCGCCACCAAGGACGAACTGCACACGGCCAACTCCATGACGCAGACCACGCAGTGGACCACCACCGCCATCGGTTCCTTCCTCGGCGGCTTCAGCGCCGAAGTCATGGGTTACGAAATCGCCTTCTTCCTCAACGCTGTTTCGTTCCTCTTCTCCGCACTCTGCATCAGCAAACTCCGCGTTCCGGAGGGCGCCTTCGTCGCCAAGCGCAACTCGCTCGACGAAACCAAAGTCGTCAAGCCCTGGCAGGACTACAAGGAGGGGCTCAAATACATGCGCTCCATTCCGCTGCTGGCTGGCCTCGGTTTCGTCAGCGTCGGCTGGGCCTCCGGCGGCGGCGCGGCGCAGATCCTCTTCGCCCTCTTCGGCGATCGCGTCTTCCACCGCGGCGCCATGGGCACAGGCCAGTTGTGGGGATCGGCCGGTCTTGGTCTCGTCGTCGGCGGTGTCTTCGCGCACCGTCTCATGCCGCGGCTCAACTTCGCCCAGTACAAGAAGACCATCTCGCTTGCCTACATCGTCCACGGCGCCTCCTACGTCTGCTTCGCGCTCGCGGAACCATATTGGCTCGCGCTGCTGATGATCGGCCTCTCCCGCGCCGCCGTCGCCGTCAGCTCGGTCATGAACTTCACCCAGATCCTCCGCATCGTCCAGGACGAGTTCCGCGGCCGTGTCTTCGCGACCTTGGAAACCCTCACCTGGGGCGTCATGATGCTCTCGATGACCGCCGCCGGCCTTGCCAGCGATCACGTCAACACCCGTTGGATCGGCGTCGCCAGCGGCCTGCTCAGCAGCACAACCGCCATATTCTGGTACTGGGGCGACGTCACCGGCCGCCTCCCCGAACCCGTCTCGGGCGGTGGCGAAGAAGATATCGAAGTCCACGGAGATCCGAATGTCTGAGCTAACAGGAAAAGTGATTCTGGTAACCGGCGCCGCCAAACGCATCGGCCGCTCTATCGCCCTGCGCCTGGCCGCCGAAGGTGCCCGCGTGGCCATCCACTACTCCACATCCGAGGACGAAGCCAACCGTACCGCCGAAGAGTGCGGTGGCGCGGAAACCTTCAAAGCCAACCTCGAAAGCGTCGCCGAAATCGAGCGCATGTTCGCCGAAATCGACGAACGCATGGGCCGCATCGATGGCCTGGTCAACAACGCCGCCCGCTTCACCAAATTTGATCCCCTGGAAGTCACCGAGGCCGACTGGGACTTCATCCATGACGTGAACCTCAAAGCCGTCTTCTTCTGCTGCCAGCAGGCCGCCCGCCGCATGAAGAAACAGGGGCATGGCCGCATCGTCAACATCAGTTCCCTCGGCGGCCTCCGCCCCTGGGCTGAGCACGCCCACTACTGCGCCTCCAAAGCCGGCGTCATCATGCTCACAAAGGCGCTCTCCAAGGCCTTCGCGCCGGAGATCACCGTCAACTCCGTCGCCCCCGGCGTCATCCCCTTCGGCGAATGGAACGACGCCATGACCGCTCTCCTC
>CANIFK010000708.1 GCA_947466555.1 Acidobacteriota bacterium
AAATTCCTCAACTTCAGCAAGGTCTGTGACCACTTCCTCCTCCGCCGCATCGGCGCCCACACCAATGGCTGGCACGGCACCGATCCGGTCACCTTCACCCTCAACAGCGCCGACGCCTTTGCCGATTTCGTGCCCATATTCAGCCAGGAAGCCGAACAGTCCCCCAACGCCCCCACCGCTGTCTCCAAGGTGGATGGAACGCAATATCTCTTCTCCCTCGTCGCCCCGGGGGCAACCTATCTCGCTGCCTGGACAAAGGCCACCCGTTCCCTGAACCCCACCCCGGAGGTCTACATCGAACCGTGGACGAAGGAGGGGGAAAAGGTCATTCGCACCCTCCGTGGCGATAGCTTCATCGGCAAGTCCATCCGCGTCTCCGTCGCCGGCCCCTGGCTCGGTGGCACCGGTTCCTCCGGCTTTCCCGAAAAGCCCAGCCCCACCGGCACCTCCGACGGAACCATCGTACTCTCCAAAACCGCCGAGTTCCCCACCCTCTACGCCTTCTCCGCCATCCCCATCACCACGCCCATCGCCATCAATCCCGGCGCCGTCATCGAACTCCCCGGCCTCGGGCACCCCTCCCACATGGAGTGGTGGCACTTCCAATACGAGCCCGGCTACTCCGGCAAGCTGTGGAGGGAGATTCTCGATCTCATCGGCTGGCTACCCGAAGGTCTCCTGGGAAAGGAGGGTGGCATGCCCATCTTCGGCCTCTACGGTATGGGCTACCTCACCAAGCACCTCAACGCCAAAGCCAACTAGAATCGCTACGGCAGCGCGACGAACGAATACGTCTCACACCCCGAACCAGTCCCGCCCACCTGGCCCAGTAGCAACGAAGCAAAATCCCGCGCCGTGCAATCCGGCGCCAGCACTTGTAACACCCGCGCCTCATCCCCGATCTCCGCCAACGTCATCTGCCGTTCCAACTCCGCCAGCCGCCCCCGCTGCGCCTCCGTCAGAAGTCCCAAATTGCTCGCCGCCAACCCCTTCTCCCGCTCTGCAATCTCCCGCCGGATCATCTCCACTTCCACATACCGCACCCCCAACGCCATCGGGTCCAACGGACTCCGCGCCGTCTCCACTGCAATCTCCTTTTCCACTTCTCCCGCCCGCTCATCGCGCTGCGCTGCCCAATTCCAAAACGCCCGCCGTTGCTCCCGCAAGGTCCCAATCAGGCTATCGGTCAATCCCAAATAATCCTTCGCCGCCTGAACAGGCAGGGAATCAAGTGCAATCGGCCTCGGAATCCGGTACGGCGCCGGAATGCACTGGATCATCGCCGGGCACTTCGTCGCCACCAACCCCAACTGTTCCACCTCCGCCCACGTCCCCCGTAACCGCATCGCCGCCTCCAACGGGGCCAACTTCCCCCGCTGCTCCTCCGTCAATAGCACCACATTCCCCGGCACCAACGTCGCCCGCCGTGCCGCAATCTCCCGCCGAATGGTCTCAATCTCCACACACCGCACGCCCAACGCCATCGGGTCCAGCGGGCTCCGCGCCTTCTCCGCCGCAATCTCCGTCTGCAAATCGTAGACGCGCTCCTGACGCCCCATCTCCCAAATCAAAAGATCATCGCCCCGCTGCAGGATCTGGTCCAGCTGCGCTTCCGTCAGCCCCAAATACGGAATAATCCGTTCAAACTGCGGTCCAAACAGGCCACTCAACGTCTGGCCCCACCCCAGCGCACTCAAAGCCAAAAACAGAGCCAGCCCCCGCACTACGGCTGGAACCCCACAGGACCCAGCACAAACGATGAGAAACACCCCCCCGAACCCCCGCCTACCACCGGAATAATCGACCCCGAACCAACCGGGTCAAAGATGAAACTACCCCCTACACCCAACCCCAGCCGCGCCGAACAATCGTCTGGCAACAACTTCAACGACTTCGCCTGATCCCCCGTCGAAGCCAGTTTCAACGCCTCCTCCAGCGCCTTCAACTTCACCTTCTGCGCCTCCGTCAGCACCGCCACATTCGCCGGCACCAGCGCCGCGCCCCGCTCGGCAATCTCCCGCCGGATCGCCTCCACCTCGGCATACCGCACGCCCAGCGCCGCCGGGTCCAACGGTGACTTCGCCGTCTCCAACCCAATCTCCAACTGCACCTCGGTCATCCGCCTCTGCCTCTGCAACGCCCACCGCGAGTAATCGTTGATCTGATTCTGCATCTTCGCCACCTGCTCATCGGTCAGCGCCAGATACGTGCGAATCTCCCCATAAAACGGCGACGGAATCGGCCGCGAAACGGGCAACGTGCCCACCTGTCCCCACAGCGAACCGGCAACCAAAAGACAAAGGAAGAGATCCCGCATGACCAACAAACTACCATTTATCGTGCCCGCGTAAAACCCCCCGCCCGCTGCAAACCCTGGGTGCAAACGCTCCCATACCGAATCCCGCCCAGCGGGTCTTGAATCACGGAGTCCTCCGCCGTCGCCGGCGTGTCCCGGCACTTGTTAGGCATCAGCAAAAACGCCTCCGCCTGCGCCCCGGTATCCACCAGTTTCAACGCCTCGTCCAACGCCTTCATCTTCGTCCGCTGCGCCTCTGTCAACACCCGCAAATTCGCCGCAATCACCCCCGCCCGCCGTGCCGCGATCTCCCGCCGCAACCGCTCCAACTCACCATACCGAGCCCCCAGCGCCGCCTCATCAATCGGATCCTTCGCCGTCTCCGCCGCAATCTCAAACGGGAGCACCGACGCCATTCGCTCATACTTCGGCGCCACCCACTCTTCAAACTCCGCGTTCTGCTGCCGGATCTGCTGCACCTGCGTCTCAGTGAGCGTCAAGTAATCCCGAACCAGTGCCAGAAAAGCCGACAGCGGGAATCCCCCACCCTGTCCAAAAACCGAACCCACCGCCAGCACGCCAATCAGAAGGAGTCGCATGACCCATCCTAACCCCGCCGCAAAGGCGCAATCTGCCGTCCCTCCGCCGAAAAATTCTCCGGAGCCAGAAACTCCAAAAACGCCGCCTTCCGCGCCGGCCATTCGCCATCGAGCATGGAAAACCAAGCCGTATCCCGATTCCGGCCTTTCATAATCATGTGCTGCCGGAATAACCCTTCATACACAAATCCCAACCGCGCCGCCGCCCGTCGCGAGGGTTCATTGCAGGAGTTGCATTTCCACTCATACCGCCGGTACCCCAACTCATCAAACACATAAGACATCAGAAGGAACATCGCCTCAGTCGCCGCCGGAGTCCGCTGCAGCAACGGCGTATACAAGATGTTCCCAACCTCGATCACCCGATTCGCCGCATCAATCCGCATGAGCGACGCATACCCCAAGGCCCGTCCGTCCACCAGAATGGCAAAAAACACCGAGTCTTCCGAGCTGGCCTTCCGCGCCACCCCCGCCCGAAAAGCGTCGAATTCAGCGTACGGCCCATCGCCCAGATAAAGCCACAGGGAATCATTCGCCGGATCATTCAACCCAGCCGCCCAAAGCGACTCCGCATGCAACTCCGCCGAAAGCGGAACCAAGCGAACAAACCGTCCGTCCAGCGAAACCCGCGAGGGCCGCGCCCCCGCCGAAGCGTCCGTCAACAACTCACCAATCGCCAAATCCATACCTCAGACCTTTCCTAGGTGAC
>CANIFK010000709.1 GCA_947466555.1 Acidobacteriota bacterium
ATTTGAAGCTGGCCGAGCGGGCGCGGATCCGGAACCGGGAGATTGGGTTCATTTTCCAGGCGTTCAATTTGATTGGCGATTTGACGGTATACGAGAACGTCGAGCTGCCGTTGACGTACCGCGGAATGAGCGGGGCGGAGCGGAAGAAGCGAGTTTTGGAAGCGCTGGAACGGGTGGGGATGAGCCACCGGATCAAGCACTATCCTTCGCAGCTATCCGGCGGCCAGCAGCAACGCGTGGCGGTGGCGCGGGCGTTGGCGGGGGATCCCTCGATTCTGCTGGCAGACGAGCCGACGGGCAATTTGGATTCGCAAAATGGCGAACAGGTGATGGACCTGTTGCGGGAGTTGCACCGGGGCGGAGCGACGATCTGCATGGTGACGCACGACCCGCGGTATGCCAAATACGCCGACCGGGAGATTCACCTGTTTGACGGACGAATTGTGGAAGAGTCGCGGGAAGCGCCGGCGGCATGAGCCCACTGGTTCAGTTGCGGGGCGTGGAGAAGTACTTCGAGCACGGGGTGTCGCGGACGTACGTTTTGCGGCAGGTGAACCTGGACATTGCGGCGGGCGATTTTGTATCGATTATGGGGCCGTCGGGCGCCGGGAAATCGACCTTGTTGCACATTCTGGGGATGCACGACGCATCGTGGCGCGGGGAGTATTTCCTGATGGACCGCCCGATCCATTCCATGGGAAAGAAAGACCGGATGGAGGTGTACAAGGCGCATTTTGGCTTTGTTTTCCAGAGCTACCATCTGCTGGACAGTCTGACGGTTTATGAGAATTTAGAGGTGCCGCTGACGTACCGCAATATCAAGCGGAGCGAGCGGGAGAGCATCGTTGCCGATGTTCTGGACCGGTTCCAGATGGTTGGCAAGAAGGACCTCTTTCCGAACCAGCTTTCCGGCGGGCAGCAGCAGTTGGTGGGCATTGCGCGGGCGGTGGTGAGCAATCCGCAGATCATCCTGGCCGATGAGCCCACGGGGAACCTGCATTCGTCGCAGGGCGAGGAAATCATGCAGATGTTCAAGAAGTTGAACAGCGAGGGCACGACGATCATCCAGGTGACGCACAACGAGAAGAACGCGGCGCATGGAAACCGGATTATTCAATTGCGTGATGGGTGGGTGGAGACCCAATAGTTTCCCGTGACTTTCCCCTATGCCGGTGCGCCCTCGGTGGCACACCGGCTTTTTTTGTAACTACGAGCGGGGTGGTTCGTAAGAAAGACTGAGAGCAGACTTGTTGTTGAGCGACACGGACGAGCAATTGATGGCGGCGGTCCAGGGCGGGGATAACCCGGCGCTGGGCGAGCTGTTTCGCCGTCATCATGCGGCACTGTATCGGTACTTCTTGCGGATGTCGGGGAGCGCGGCGCTGAGTGAAGACCTGGCGCAGGACGTGTTTCTGCGGATGTTGCGCAAGAGTGAAACGTGGCAGAGAGAAGCGAAGTTTTCGAGCTGGATGTACCGGATCGCGCACAACGCCTTTATCGACCACACACGGAAGAGTAAATGGGAGACCGCGATGCCGGAGAAGTGGGACGTCGCCGCGCCGGCCGGGCGGCAGTTGGAGCAGGACCAGGAGCACGCGATGCTGCACCAGGCGCTGATGGCGCTGCCGGCGGATAAGCGGGAGTTGCTGGTGCTGAGCCGGTTCCAGGGGTTGAAGTATGAGCAGATTGGCGAGTTGTTGGGCGTGGAGACGAATACAGTGAAGGTGCGGGTGTTCCGGGCCCTGGGGCAGTTGCGAGAAATTTATGAGCGGATTTCAGGAGAGCCGGGACTGGCCGCGATGGGCGGGAGGAGCTAGCGATGACGTGTTCGGAATTTGCGATTGATATTGCGGATACGCTGGCTGGATCGGCCACGGCGGCGGCGCGGGCGCGGGCGGAGGGGCACATGGCTGGTTGCGCTTCGTGCCGGGCGAATGCGGCGTTGTGGGATGCGATGGGGGAGATGCCGGAGGCTACGCCGTCCGCCGACTTGCCGGCGCGGTTTGAGCGGCAGATTGCGCCACGGCCATCGGCTCCGCGGTGGGCCTGGGGCGCGGTTGCGGCGGCTGTGCTGGTGGGCGTATTGAGCTTCGTGGCGGGACGGTATACGGCACCGCGGACGGAGACCGATATTGCGAGCTTGCGGGGCGAGGTGAGGAATCTGCGGGAGGTGGTGGCGCTGTCGTTGTTGGACCAGCAGTCGGCGAGTGAAAGGCTGCGGGGGATCCGGTACAGCGCGGCGCTGGAGGGGACGGACCCGGAGGTGGTGGACGCGTTGTCGCGGACGCTATCAAACGATTCGAGCGTGGACGTACGGCTGGCGGCGGCGGAGGCGTTGCGGCGGTTTCCGCTGCCGGCGGCGGCGCGGGAGGCGGCTTGGAAATTGTTGGAACAGGATGATTCGCCGCTGGTGCAGATTGCAGTGATCGATCTGCTGGCGGCGGGGAAAGACCCCTCGGCGCGGACGCGGCTGGAGAAGCTGCGAGACCGGGCGGGGCTGGATGCGAATGTACGGGATTACCTGCAAGCGCTGCTCTCAAATCAACGCAAACAAGGGAATCAATATCAATGAAACGGTTTATTTTGCTGGTGGCCGCGGTGGCGGCGTGGAGCGCGGAGGAGTCAACGCGCACGATTGAAAAGACGGTGCCGCTGGGGGCGAATGGGAGCCTGGCGGTATGCGGAATGAATGGCTCCGTACACGTGACGGCGGGGGATGGGAACGACGTCCGGTTCACGGTGCGGGAACGGATTTCGGCGCCCACGCGAGAGCGGCTGGAGGAGTTGAAGAAGGAAGTGGATTTTGTGATTACGGCGGAGACGGGCGCGGTGCGGGCCGGGGTGAAGGGGCCGTGGTCGACGCGGGAGTGCGGGCGTCGGGATGACCAGCCGCGCGGGGAGAAGCGCGGGCGTTGGGAATGGAACGAGACGAAGGTGGAGCATGAGGTGAACGTGGTGGTGCCACGGGGGGCGCGGTTGGAAATTCGTACGGTGAATGGCGGAATTGAAGTGACGGGGACGACGGGCGCCTATGTGGTAACGACGGTGAATGGGGGCATCAAGATGACCGACGTGGCGGGGGCGGGCGAGGTGTCGACGGTGAATGGGACTGTTGTTGCGACGTATCAGCAGAACCCTTCGGCGGAGACGAAATTCCGGACGGTGAATGGGAAGTTGGACCTGTATTTCCAGCCGTCGTTGAGCGCGGATTTTCATGTGAAGACGGTGAACGGGAAGGCGTATACGGACTTCGACATGGCGGCGATTGGCGGGGAAGAGACGAAGGGGATGAAGGTGATCCACCGGCGCGGGACATCGGGCGCGCTGCGGGCTGGGAATGGCGGGCCGAAGATCAGCACGGAGACGGTGAATGGGTCTATCCTGATTCATTCGTTGGCGAAAGGGCGGCCGTAAGATGCGATTTCTCTTGTTTGTACTTGCAGTTTCGGCGTTTGGTGAACGGATCAACGTGCCGTTGCGGGACGCTTCGCGGCCGGCGCTGGTGAAGGTATCGACGATTAACGGGAGCATTCAGATCAAGGCTCACGCGGGCAAGGACGTGGTGATTGAGATGGAGGACGCGGGGGTGCGGACGCAACC
>CANIFK010000710.1 GCA_947466555.1 Acidobacteriota bacterium
ACTACCGAACGGCGTTGGCGTACGTGGATTTGAACCCCGTGCGGGCGGGGTTGGTGAAGGAGGCGGCGGAGTACCGGTGGTCGAGCGCAGGGGCGCATGCGGGGGTGGTGACGGATCGAGGTTTGCTCGACTGGGGGGAGTTTTCACGGATGTATACAGAGCGGGAGTGGGGCGAGATATTGCGGGTAGAGGAGGATAAGGAATTGGTGGAAGAACTGCGGTATGCGACACGGGTAGGGCGGGTAGCCGGAGGGGCTGAATTCGTAAAACGATTGGAGGTCCAGTATGGACGCACCTTGACGCGGAAGCGCCCGGGGCGCCCGCTCGTGGTGAAAGCGGGCGCCTAGCGTCCTACAGGAATTTTACGGATAAAAATAAGGTGACTGACACGGGTTTCTTGCTTTTGTTTTACCATTCGGCGACGGAGGCGTCTTCGTGGAAGACGCGGGCCATCGGGCGGGTTCCTCCGAAGGGGTATTTCTTCAGAGCCTCCTCTGTTAGGTCGAAGCCTAGGCCGGGTTTTTCCGTCAGTGGGAATCGGCCGTTGACCATGCGCATGGCCGGGAAACCGAGCCATTCGTGCCATACCTTTTCGTTCGGGCCGATGTCGATGCCGCTGCAGATTTCCTGGACGAGGAAGTTCGGCATGGCGGCGTCGACGTGGATCGTGGCCAGGCCGCCGATGGGGCCTTCGCAGGCGTGGGGGGCCATGGCGATGCCGCTCGCTTCCGCTAACGCGCCCGCCTTCCAGAGGGCCGTGATGCCGCCGACGTGATTGATGTCGGTTTGGATGATGTCGACTACGCCCATTTCGATGAGTTCGCGGCAGCCGTAGGCGGCGACCAGGCGCTCGCCGGTGGCGATGGGCGTGGTGGAACGCTTGGCGATTCGCTGCATCGCTTTTACGTTTTCGGGCGGGCAGGGTTCCTCGATGAACAGGAGTTTGAGCGGTTCGAGTTCTTTGACCAGGATGGAGGCGACGCTGGGGGAGGTTTTGGCGTGGAAGTCGATGCCGATATCGACTTCCATGCCGAGGCCTTCGCGGAGGTCGGTGACGGCTTGGATGGCCTGGTTGATCTTGGCGTTGGTTTCGATCCACTCGTAGTAGCCGGGGATGCCGCCCTTGAAACAGGTGATGCCCTGGCGGCGGGCTTCTTCGCGGATACGGGGGAGATCCTCTTTGCCGCGGGCGCGGATGTGATAGTAGCCGCGGACGCCGCGGGGGTCGACGGGACCGCCCAATAGCTTGTAGACGGGGAGGTTGAGGGCCTTGCCGCGGATGTCCCAGAGGGCTTGATCGATGCCGCTGATGGCGGAGCCGATGACGGGGCCGGCGCGGTAGAAGCTGTGGACGTACATGGACTGCCAGTGGTGTTCGACCTGCATGGGGTCGGCACCGATGAGGAAGTCCTTGAAGTCTTCGACGCAGGCCATGACGGCGGCGGCTTTTCCTTCGAGGGTGCCTTCGCCCCAGCCGTAGAGGCCGGGCTGGTTGGTTTCGAGTTTGACGAAGACGTAGGGGCGGTCGGAATCGGGGGTGAGGCTGACGCCGAAGACCTTGACCTTGGTGATGCGGATTTTGCTACCAACAGTCGCGAATGGCTCCACGCCGGTGGCGGCGGCGACTTGCGGGGCGATGCCGCAGCCGCAGATGTCGGCGGCTTTTGCGGAGGCGCCTAATGCGCCTAAGAACATGCGGCGTTCCATTAGCTCCACTCTCCTTCTTTGATTTCGATGCCGAGGCCGGGGGCGGTGGGCAGGGCGGCGAAGCCGTCGGTTATTTTGGCTGCGCCGGAGGGTATGTCGAGTAAGTAGAAGTTAGGGATGCTGGCGGCTAAGTGGAGGCCGGCGGCGGTGGCGATTTTGCCACCGGTGTTATAGGGCGCGACGGCGGTGTAGTAAGTCTCCGCAATTGCAGCGGCGCGGCGGATGGAGGAGATGCTCATGCGGGCGAGGTCGGGACGGAGAACGTCGATGACCTGTTCGCGGAGGAGTTCCTGGAACTCGGCGGGGCGGAGGGCGGTGCGGCCGAAGCCTAGAGGGGTGACGTTTTCGTCGGTGATCTTGGCGATGGCTTTGACGTTGGCGAGGGGGCAGGGTTCGTCGAGCCAGAGGGGGTGGAGGCGTTCGACGGAGGCGGCGAGGCGGGAGGCGTCGCCGGGGGTCCAGTTCCCTGCCCCGTCGAGGACGAAATCGACGCCATCGCCGGCGGCGGCGCGGAGTTGTTTGAGGACGGTGGCGGCGTTGTCCTTGGTGACGGGGACGCGGAAGGCGCGGTAGCCCTGTTTTTGGAGGGCGTTCATGGCGGCGGGGTCGGGGGCAGCGAGGTGGGCCATGGCGCGGGCCTTGTTGCGGGTGGGGCCGCCGAGGACCTGATAGATGGGGGCTTTGGCGATTTTGCCGGTGATGTCGAGGAGGGCCATGTTGATGGCGGCTTCGACGGGGCCGGTGATGACAGTTCGGATGACTTCGAAGCTGGTGGCGGGGCGGCCCTGGATTTTGGCGAGGGCGGCGTCGAATTCGGACTGCTCGATGGGGGCGCATTCGCCGTAGCCGGCGAGGCCGTTGGCGGTGGTGATCTTGACGACGGAGAAGCGCGGGGTGCGCCAGTGGCGGCCGGTTTTGATGGCGTCGGGGCCGGTGGAGATGGGCGTCGCCTGGGCGGCGAGGCGCAGGCGGCGGGCGATTTGCGCGGATGGCATGGGCGATACGATATCACGTTCGGTGGGGGGTGGGTTCGGGTGCACGATTGGCATCGGACAAATCCTTGGTGACAGTCACCTAGGGAATGTCTGGGGGTTTGGATACACTGCTGGTATGCGACTCCTTTTTGCTTTTTCGTTGGCGGTGGCGGCTTGGGCCGGGGATAAGGATTTTAACGGCCGGTGGGATATCCGCGTCGAGAACAGCGCCAACCGGCGGGCTTGGTGGCTGGAGGTGAAAGGGGCCGGGTCGGGGAAGATGACGGGCTCCTTTATTAGCGCGCTGGGTGGGGATTTGAATGTCATTGAGAACCTGGCGGTGAAGGATGGGGTTCTTTCCTTTTCCTTTGACCGGAAGGGGGCGCAGCCGGCTAAGTTGGTTTATACGGCCAAGTTAGTTGGGAAGGAGTTGGTGGGGGAACATTTTATTGAGGGTAAGCCGCAGAAAACGCCGTTTGTGGGGAAACGGGCGCCGGTGTTGAAAGACAAGGATGATAACTCGTGGAAGAAGGGGACGCCGGTGGAGTTGTTCAACGGGAAAGACTTGAACAACTGGTCGGCGATGGTTCCGGGGAAACCGCTGGGGTGGAAGGTGGAGGACGGGATTATGAAGAACGTCGCGGGGGCGAATAACCTTGTTTCCGCGGAGAAGTTCTGGAACTTTGAGCTGCATTGCGAGTTTAAGATTGGCGCGCATTCGAATGGCGGTTTGGGTCTTCGCGGGCGGTATGAGGTGCAGATTATTGACGATTTCGGCAAGCCGGCCGGGTCGCATGGGACTGGCGCGCTATATAGCCGGATTGTGCCGTCGGTGAACGCGAGCAAGGCGCCGGGCGAATGGCAGACTTATGACATCCGGCTGGTGGGTCATTTTGTGACGATTACTGTCAACGGGC
>CANIFK010000711.1 GCA_947466555.1 Acidobacteriota bacterium
GCCCCTGTTCTACAACTCCGCCAAACTCTTCGATATCGAATACACCACCGTCGGCGTCGGCGGCCCCGAAAGCTACTTCCGCCGCCTCCCCGGGAAGGACGTCTCCATCCGCATCATGCACGAAACAGACGGTACCGTCACCGGTTTCAATATGCTCGGCTCCCGATGGGATCACGCCTGGTTCGAAACCTGGATCGCCGAACGCCGCACGCTCCCCCACGTCCTCAAAAACCTCGCCCAGGCTCAGTTCGATGTCGAATTTGGGCGCGTCTCGCTCAAGGCGCTCGGAGTCGGGGCATGATCCGCGCCGGCCGCGCCCAGGCGCTTCTCCACAACGTCAAGAACCGCGGTTGGGCCGCCTGGGCCCTCGCCGCCCTCTTCACCGCCTTTTACGTCGCCCTCTACTTCACAGAAGCCTTTACCCCGATCGCCCAGGCACTCGGTCTCGGCAGCAAATGGACCCTCTACGGCACCCTCTACACCATCGCCGTTACCGCCGGTGGCATCCACGTCATTCGCAAATACCGCCACAACCGCTACCAGGTCATCCGCACCCTCGTCGTCATCGTCGTCCAATGCACCTTCGCCTACTCCATTCCGCTGCTGTTGAAATTCCTCCACCAGCCGGAATACTACTTCTCCTACTTCTGGCCCTTGAAGTTTGAATACCTAACCCCGTCCTATCTCGCCTCCGTCCCCCTGCCCTTTGTCCTCTACAGCGTCGTCGGCTCCCTGGTCATGGTCCCGCTCCTTGCCGCGTTCTTCGGCAAGCGCTGGTACTGCTCCTGGGTCTGCGGCTGCGGCGGCCTGGCCAATACGTTCGGGGAACCCTGGCGCCATCTTTCCGATAAGTCCACCACCGCCTGGAAGATCGAAAAGGTCACCATCCACGCCGTCCTCATCGCCAGCGTTGGCCTGACGGTGCTCCTCTTCTTTACCTACGGCGCCACCAAGTCCAATCCGGAACTAGCCCGCTTCACCGGCGAATTCCAGTCCTACTACGGCCTCATCGTCTCCTCAATCCTGTCAGGCGTCGTCGGCGTCGGCCTCTACCCACTCGGCGGCACCCGCGTCTGGTGCCGTTTCGCCTGCCCCATGGCCGCGCTCCTCGGCATTGTGCAAAAGGCGGGCCGCTTCCGCATCGCCGTGAAGAAGGACATGTGCATCTCCTGCGGTATGTGTTCGAAGTACTGCGAAATGGGCATCGACGTCCGCTCCTACGCCCAGGCCAATGAAAGCTTCACTCGTGCCAGTTGCGTCGGCTGCGGCATGTGCGCCGAAGTCTGCCCCCGCGGCGTCCTCAACCTGGTGCAAATCAAGAGCGTGGGTTCACCCTCCGCACTCCCCGTGCGCCCGCACTAACGCCTCCAGCAAATTCTCCATCTCCACCCGGTCATACAGGAAGTAATGCCCCCGCCGCGGCAACTCCTGATACCCACTCCCCGGAATCAGCGTATGCAAATGCCGCGCCACCCCCACCGGTACCACCTGGTCGGCCAGCCCATGCGTAATCAACACCGTGCAAGCCGCCAACGCCGTCAAATCCACCAGCGGATCCGAATAGAGCGCCTGCACCTCCTGCAACATATACCCCGGCCCCTGCGAATAGCTCTCCCGCCGGTTCTGCTGAAAAGCCTCCTCCACCTCCGGCCGCCCCAACACCCGCACGTCATCGGCCGACAGCCCCCGCTTCACGTCTTCAAAATAGCTCTCCCAGTGGTTAAACAACTGGTCTCTATGCTTCGCCTCAATCCGCAAAAACGTCGACTGCCGGAAATTCGCCAACTTCGCCGACAGCAGAATATGCCACGTCTCCTGCGAAAACCGCCGCCAATTGGAAATCAAATGCGGCAGCCCCAAACTCCCCGCCAGCGAAATCGCCCGCAACCCCGGCAACTGCCCGCAGGCCAGCGCGTACGTCGCCCCTGCCGAAAACCCCAAAATCGAAAACGGCTTCCCCTCGCCCAACAGGTGCCCCGTCAACTCCCGCACATCGCGCGCCCAGTCGGTCACCGTCCGGTTCCGCAACGGCGTCGACAGTCCGATGCCCGGCCGGTCCGGCGCAATCAGCCGCACCCGCAGCCGCTCCAGTAGCGCATCATCGGCCGCCATCCGCTCCATTCGCGACCCCTGAAACCCATGGAAATACAGCACCGGCGTCCCATCCCGCGGCCCGCGGTCCATGTAGGCCAGCGTGCGCCCATCGTGCAGTGTCATCTTGCCGAACCCCGGATCACCCTCCCCCGGCGCCGGCCGGAATCCAGGAATCTCCGCCATCAACCCCGCTACCGCTTCCCGCAGCCGTTCGGTGTCCTGCTTCGGGTCCCCCGTTGGCAACAACGGCGCCCCAATCCGCACCCGCATCCGAAACGGCGGCTCGCCATTCTCCTCCCCCTCCATCGCCGCAAAAATCACCGTCTCCGGTGACCAATCCAACCGCAACCCGCCAATCGCCGCCGGCACCACCGGAACACCGCCCTTCATCGCCGCCACCATCGCCCCCGTGCTCCAGTTCTGCAACTGCCGCACCGGGTCGGCAATCGCTCGCCCTGCCGGAAAAATCAGCACCGCATGCCGCTCGCCCTCCCGCAAATAAGCAGCGATAGTATCGGAAACCCCCTGCCGTTTTCCCAACGCCGGATCGGCCACCAACAGCGCAATGCCGTAGTGATGCAGCACCCACCGCTCCGCCCGAACCATCCAGTTCCGGCTATCGGCGGTAATCACAATCCGCGGTACGCAACCCACCCGAGTTGCCAGTAAATGGCCCAGGATAAACCCGTCCACCCCGGACTTATACGAATGATTCGCCGCCAGCACAAAGGAGCCTGCCGGCAGATGTTCCAGCCCCTCAACTTCAATCCACCGCAGCACATACTTCGCAAACAAAACCTGCATCAACCGAATCGGCCACCCCTGCGCCCGAATCGTCTCCGGCGCCCCAGCCAACTCCCGCCGCAAAAACAGGTGCATCGGCACCGCCACCGCCGCAAACCCCAGGGCTGCATACCCCGTCCGCCGCGCCAATTTCCCCCAAAAACTCTTCCCGGTTTTGGCTCGCATACGCCCCCGCCGTCCACACTACCACAGACAATTCCTAGGTGACTGTCACCTAGGAATTGTCTGATGCCGTGCGTTCAGCGCCAGCAAAATGCGCACCGGCGATAATCGAATCATGTATCCGGTGCCGGACAGCGAACTGGAAGTCGTAGCGCTGCTCAAACAACGAGCAAACGTGGAAGTCGCCAATCTCTCCTGGCTAACCTCGCTCCCCACCCCGGACTATCGCCGCGCCCTGGCCGTCCTCGACGCGGCCATCGATCACGAAATCCCGGAACCCGTCAAGTTCATCGCCAAGCTCTGTTTCAGCGATCGCCGCGCCGCTGCCTACTACCGCCGCATCTTCGCGTGGTGGTCGGTCGCCAGCGGCGACACGGAACCGCTCTCCCTGGAAGTGGCTCTCTGTCGCACCTTTTCAAAAGCCCAGTCGCAATGGACCTCGCACCAACTCCAATCAATCCCTCCCCACCTCTGGCCCCTCAGCATAATCCCCCGAATGTGGCGTGCGAACGTGCCCCACGACCCGCTCCGC
>CANIFK010000712.1 GCA_947466555.1 Acidobacteriota bacterium
CCTCGAGCAGGGTGTGGGAGACGGTGCCGAGGGTGTTGTTGACAAGGTCCGTCCGATCGTAGATGGGCGTGATGGTGACGCCTTTGGGAAGGCGGTTGGTATTGAGATCGTCGACGGCGGCCTTGATGGATTTCAGGACTTCCGAGGGATTCTCGCCACGGCGCATCAGGACGATGCCTTCGACGCCGCCGCTGGTGGGGCCGGCGCCGAAGATGCCGGTGGGGGGAGCGTCACCGAGTTGGACCTTGGCGACATCTTTGACGAAGACGGGAACGCCTTTGAATTCGGCGACGACGACGTGTTCGATGTCGGCGGTGTTCTGGATGAGACCGACGCCACGGATGACCATCGACTGCTGGTGATTGTCGAGCATGGCGCCGCCGGCGTTGCTGTTGTTTGCCTTCACAGCGTCGGCGATTTGATTGATGGAGAGGCTGTATTTGGCGAGGGCGAGGGGATCGATTTGGATCTGATACTGCTTAATGAGCCCGCCGAAGGGAGTAACGTCGGCGACGCCAGGGACCTGTAGAAATCGGGGTTCGACGACCCAGTCTTCGAGCTCACGGAGCTTGCGGGAATCGAGGCCGCCGCCGCTGAGCGTGTAGCGATAGAGCTCGCCGATGGGGGTGGACAGCGGGCCGAGAGCGGGCGTGACGCCGTCGGGCAGGTCAGCATCGCGAAGCTTTTCGAGGACCACCTGGCGGGCGAAGTAATCGTTGGTGCCGTAGTCGAAGGTGAGTTCGACGACGGAGAGGCCGAAGATGGTGCGGGACCGGCGGGCGATGACGTTCGGCGCACTGTTGAGCGCGCGTTCGATGGGCACGGTGACTTGCTGCTCCACCTCTTCGGCAGCGCGGCCGGGGAACTGGGAGATGACGACGACCTGGGTGTCGGAGATGTCCGGGTAGGCTTCAATCTTGAGCTGCGTGAAGGCGAAAATGCCGGCGCCGATCAGGGTGAGCCCGATCAGGATGGTGATGAATCGCTGCCGGAGGGCGAAGCGGAGAAGTTGTGCAATCACGTGGGGCTCCTAGTTGGCGGAGAGCAGCATGACGCCGTCGATGACGACGCGGTCACCGGCGTTGAGGCCGGAGAGAATGGCGACGCGATCGGCGACTTGGATGCCGGTGGTGACGGTGACTTTTTCGAAGGTTCCCTTGGCCGTTTCGCGCCAGACGTAGGCGCGGCCTTCGGTGGAGATCACCGCGGCGGCGGGGACGGTGGGGCGAAGTTCGGTTTGTTCGGAGAGCTGGATGTTGCCGAACATGTCGGGCTTCAGGCGGGCGCCGGGATTCGGCATTTCGGCGCGGACTTTGACGGTGCGGGAGTCGGGGTCGACGATGTCGCCGATGAGGGCAACGCGGCCGCGGAAGGTTGCGCCGGGATAGGCGGCGAGTTCGATGCGGACGGGTTCGCCGGGCTTGACGAGGCGGATGGAGGTTTCGGGAACGTCGGAGGTGATCCAGACTGCGCTCAGGTCGGCGATGGTCATAACGGGGGCGCTGAGGTCATTGCGGAACTCGCCGTTGACGACCGACATTTCCAGCACTTTGCCGGCGATGGGGGCGCGCACGGTGATGCGCTGGCCGTAGCTGCCGGGGGAGATGCCGAGGATTTGGAGGCGGCGCTTGGATTGTTCGAAGGCGGCCTGGGCTTGCTCGACTCCGGCCTGGGCCTGGTTCACGATGGCCTGGCCGTTGAGGACTTCCTTTTGCGGGATAGCGCCGTGCTCAAAGAGATCCTTTTGACGGTCGAGATCCATCTGCGCTTTGGCGAGCGCTGACTTGGTTTGGGTTACGACGGACTGCGCCTGCTGGGAGGCGGAGACTGCCGCGTCGGCGTCGGAACTTTCGATGGTTAGGAGCGGTTGGCCCTGTTTGACGTAGTCGCCAATTTTCGGGATGACGGAGGTGACGCGACCGGTGAGAGGAAGGGCGATGTGCGAGGTGCGGTTGGGATTGGCCTCCACTTTGCCGGGGGCAGAAACCGTGTCGACAGGGACTTGGACCGCGGCCACGAGTTCGGTCTTGATCTGCGCGAGTTGCGGGGAATCAGGCGCGATGATGACTTGGCCGGACTTGGGCGCGGGGGCGTCCGGCTTCTTTTCCACGTGCGCTTCCGGGGCTTTGCCGCAAGCGGCGAGGAGGGCGAAGAGGGTGAGTAGAGCGATGTTCCTTGTCATTGTGATCTCCCTTTAGGAACCGCTCACGGTGGCGCCGGAGACGGTGTCGAGCAAATAGAGGCTGCGGGCGAAGTTGGCGCGCGCGTCATTGTAGGTCTGCATGGCGTCGTTGAAGGCGCGCTGGGCGTCGAGGAATTCGACCAGGCTGGCTTCGCCGCGGCGGTATGAGTATTCGGTGGTGTCGCGTACGCTGCGAGCCTTGGCAAGGATGCCGGTTTCGACGCTTGTTAGAAGTTGCTGGGCGACCGTGTATTGGCGGTAGGCCTTGTCGATTTCGTTGCTGATGAAGGCCCGCTGGGCTTCGATGCGGGCGCTGCCTTGTTCGATTTCACGCTGGGCGCGGAGGATCTCGCCCTGGTTCCTGTTGAAGACGGGCAGGGGCACGCTGAAGTAGACACCGAGCGAACTGCCGCCCACGCCGTAGGCACGCTGGTGGGTGTATTCGGTACCGACTGAGTAGTCCACTTTGCCGTTGGCGAGTTGGAGGCGGAGGTCGGCGCGGGAACGGGCCTGGGACTGTTGGAAGAGGAGGAAGTCGGGCCGGCGATCGAAGGCGAGGCGAGTCATTTCCGCAGGCGCTGGCGGCGCGCCTTCGCGACGGAAGGGGCCGGCGATGGCCAGGTTTGGCACGGGCTGTTTGCGGCCGAGGAGGAACTGGAGTTGCGTCTTGGCTTGATCGAGTTGAAGCTGGGCCTGTTGCACGGCGGCTCGGAACTGAAGGGCGGCTACCTGGGAGCGCTCGAGTTCGACCTTGGCGAGGTCGCCGCTCTTCAAGCGAGCTTCGTTGATGGTGACAACGCCCTCCAAGCGCTGCAGGTTTTCCTGAGCGAGCTTCAGGTTTTCGTCTGCCTGCTGGACGTCGACGAAGGCGCTCTGCACGCTGAAGATGACCTGGCGCATCATCTCGCGCACGCCGAGTTCGGCGAGGGTCTTTTCCTGTTTGGCGACGGCGGTGCGCTCTTCGCGCTTGTGGCCGCGCTCGATGGGGAAATCGGTGTGGACGTTCAGCTGATTGGGGCCGGCGGGGCTGCTGGCGCTGTATGTGGCGCCGAGGACGTTCAACGTTTGCCCAGAAACAGTAAGGATCGGATTGGGCCGAAGATTGGCGGTGATGGCGCGGGTCTCGGCGACGGAAACGTTGAACCGCTGGCTGGCCAGTTCGAGGTTATTGGCGAGGGCTTCCTGAACGGCCTGTTCCATTGTTAGTGGGGCGTTTTGCGAGAAGAGGAGCGGGACAAAGAGGAGGAGCCCGGTGCCTAGTGTCTAGTTGCGTAAGTTGACTATCGTATTGCGAAGCTGACTTCCCTTGACCTCTCGTTTTCGCCAGTGGAAGGGTTTCGGGTGTTCATTGGTCCTTGCAACAAATGCCTCGATGGCTGAGCGGAGTTGGTCTTTGCTGGAAAAA
>CANIFK010000713.1 GCA_947466555.1 Acidobacteriota bacterium
TGCAAACACCAGCCGGATATCGGTGTACTTCTTGTACTCGTAAAGATCGTACTGGCCGCCCGAATACAATGTCACGACATCGCACCGGTTCCCCGTGGCCTTATTACAAGCCGACTCCAGCTTTGAGATATTCGCCTGCCGAATCTTATTCGCCTCCGCCGGCGCGGTGGCCGCCGTGATGCCATCATTGACCTTTGCCGTCACCGTCTCAATCCGCAACAGGACGTTCACTTCCAAATCCGGACAGGCCTTTTCATCGGCGCGCGAGGCCGCCGTGAAGCCATTCTTCATGTAGTCGTTTTCTTTAGTACTGACTTTGTAGATGCACTCCGCCCCCACGTGATGGTTCGTGAACAACATGCCATCCGCGGATACGAAGGAGCCCGAGCCCCCGCTGTTAAACCGGACCGACGACATCTGCAGGTTCTGCAGAAACTGATCGGTCAGCGTGATTCCGTACTTCTTCTTCAGTTCCTCTTTGGGGAACCGGTTCAGAAGCCACATGCCTTCGTCCGCGAAGCCCGGTAGGGCGGCGGCAACAAGGGCGATAGAAAGGGGTATAATTTGTCGGCGCATCGTTCCTTTATTCTCTCACGACCGCCGGGTGAGGATTTTTCAGGGATGTTAACTCGTTAACCCTCAATCACTTGCGATATCTTTTTGCAGGCGGATTGCTATACATTACCTGTCCTGTATGCCATACTCGTAACTGGAATTTTTTCCTGTAGCTACGGCGATGAATCAAGTGGACGAGGCGATTGCCCGTTATCACAAACTCCTGGAAACGGAACCGTTTCGAGATTTAGGCTGGGTCGAGCAACTCCACCAGACCATGAAGGTGCGGAAGCTCGAACTAAGCGGAAAGCCAGTTTCGGCTTTTTTGCGCCCACATTTCGTTACGCGGCGACAGTACGACGCCTTGGAAAAAGGCGGCGAGTTGCTGTGGACCGCCCTCGACAGGATGCGCCAGATGGTGCTCACCACCCCGGCCCTGCTGAACCGCCTGGACCTCCTGCCCGGCGAACGCATGCTCGCCGAGATGAATCCCGGCTACAAGCATTTTGCTGTGAGCGGTTTGCTCGATTCCCACATCAACAACGGGAATATGCGCTTCTCCCACTTCTCCGCCGAGACCCCGACCGGCGTCCTCTACCAGGACATGCTGAGCGATCTGTTCTACGACGCGGCCCCGGTGAAGGAGTTCCGCAAGCGTCACAAACTGTCGAAAATACCCTCCGTAAAGTACCTACAAAGCGCACTTTTGAAAGCATTTCGCGACTTTGGAGGGCGAAAAACAGCACAAATTGGCATCTTAGAATTCAAACAGCCGTTTGAAACCGTCGAGTCGCGGGAGCATCACCTGCTCGCCGACTACCTCACCGCCCACGGCAATCCGACCGAGGTGGTCAGCCCCGAACAGCTCGAATACAAGAACGGTGTCCTGCGCAAAGGCGAGTTCGTGATCGATATCATCTATCGCCGCGTGCGCACCCATGAGTTCCTGGTGAAGTACGATTTGACCGTGCATCCGCTGGTGAAAGCCTACCGGGACGGCGCGGTGTGTGTTGTCAACAGTTTCCGCAGCGACATTGCCCAGCGCAAGGCGATGCTGGACCTGATGACCGACGAAACGCTGATCGCCAAGTTCCCGCTGGCCGAACGGAAAGCCATTCGCGCCTTGATTCCCACCACCCGCGTGATGGGCGAACGCAAAGTGCAGTGGGGCGGGGAAAATGTGGATCTGCCGGATTTTGTCGTCAAGAACCGGACGAAACTGGTCCTCCGGCCGAACAGCGATGGCTCGGAAATGCCTGTATTTGAAGGCACTTCCATGGATGACGTGCAGTGGGACCGGGCCGTGAAGCGCGCCATTCGCGAACGCTATGTGGTGCAGGAAACGGTGGCCCCGGTGACGGCGAAGTTCCCGATCAGCGTCTACGGCATGCTGGATATGAAAGAGATGGCGGTGGATGTTCACCCCCATGTCTGTATCGGCAAGGTGCAGAGCTGCTCGACCTGGCTGACGCCCGCCACCACCGGCTTCTCCACCGCCGTTGGCATCACGCCGACCTTCCTACTCGAAGGAAGATAAACTACTTACGCGCTTTTTCCGCGGCGCGCATGACGCGCAGCGTGTTCTCGCCGTAGATCTTGCGGATGTCTTTTGCCGTGTAGCCCTTTTCGAGCAGCGCGCGGGTCAGGTTGGGCATTTTGCTGACGTCTTCCAGTCCAACCGGGACGCAATCGACGCCGTCGTAATCGGCCCCGATCCCGACCGCATCGATGCCGGCGATCTTGACGATGTGATCGATGTGGGCAACGGCGTCGTCGAGCGTTGCGGGGACGGTATTAAGTCCAATCGATTTAACGACTTCTGCCAACTTGGCGCGACGCTCCTCGGCTGTGCCCTTGAAATCCTTCATGGCGGCGGCGAGCTTTTCGCGAATGGCTGGGTTGCCGAACGTGGAGGTGTTGGCGGATTTCTGGCTCAGGAATTCGCAGCCGAAGTTCACCTGGACCACGCCACCCTTCTTCGCCAGGGCGACGATCATTTCGTCGGTCATGTTCCGTGGAATGTTAGAGATAGAGCGGCACGAGGAGTGGCTGGCGAGGAGCGGGGCGGAGCTTACTTCGAGCGCATCCCAGAACGTTTTGTCGCTGACGTGCGAAATATCGACCATCATGCCGATCCGGTTCATTTCGCGGACGATGTCTTTGCCGAGCGGGGTGAGGCCTTTGGTGCGACCGTCGAGATCGCCCGAGGAGCCGGCCCAAGTGTTGGTATTCGAATGGGTTAGCGTCATGTAGCGGATGCCCAGCGCGTAAAAATCGCGGAGCAGGCGCGGGCTGTCCTCGATGGCGTGGCCGCCTTCGATGCCCACTAAAGACGCAATTTTGCCCTGTTTGTGGGCGCGAATGACGTCATCGGCGGTCAACGCGAGCGCGAAATCGTTCGGATGTTTGCCGATGATGTCGTGGCGGACCGTGTCGATCATCTCCATGGCACGGTGGGCGCTGCGGTTGCCTTCGACGTAGTTGGCTGCAACATAGACGGCGAAGAACTGCGCGCCGAAGCCGCCGGCGCGGTAGCGGACGATATCGGTATGCCCGTCGTTGGCGGCTTTGCCGATATCAAAGCCGGTGACAGTACGGCTGGTGACGTCGTTGTGAGTGTCTATGAAAAGGGTCGATTTGTGGACCTTTTTCACTTCAGCGTCGGTTATTAAGCGCTTGGGCGCCTGCGCGGAGACCGCGCAAGCGCCCAAGGCTAGAATCGCAACAAATCGCATTGCACTCCTTCAGAAACCTAGAAGATGAACTTCAAGGCTAACTGAATGTTACGGGGTTCGCCAACGCCGATGCCGGGGGCGCCGCTGCCGTTCCGCGTGTTCGTCATGATGCCGAAGCCCGCGGCGGAGGAGAGCGACGTGCCGGGATTGGCCCAGTTCGTCCGGTTGGTGAGGTTGAAGATTTCGAAGCGGAACTGCGTCGAGATCTTTTCGGTGATCGGGGTCTGCTTGAAGATGCTGAAATCGATGGCGCCGAAGCCGGGGCCGTAGATCGCATTTCTGCCGATGTTGCCGAA
>CANIFK010000714.1 GCA_947466555.1 Acidobacteriota bacterium
CCAAAGGCCCCGTCACCCCCGAAGGCAAAGCCCAATCACGCATGAACTCCATAAAAACCGGCGAGCACGCCGAAACCCTCGCCCAATTCGTCCCGCCCAATTCCGGCGTCCTCTGCCACGAGGACCGCAAAAAGTTCTATGCCCTCATCGGCGAACTCACCCAGATCTACCGCCCCGTTAACCAGGAAGCCGCCTTCCTCGTCCGCCAGATCGCCATCGCCCGCTGGCAGATCGAGCGCACCCAAACCGACCTCAACTGCATCTGGAACGACGAACTCCTGACGGCCGCCCAGCAACCGGCCCCCGTCGCCAAGGAATACGAAGACTACTACTACCAGGCCGAGGTCTCCCGAAAGCTCTACGGCGGCAAATCCCCCATCGAAAAGATGGAGCGGCACATCGACCGCCTCGAGCGCCGCATCACCCGCCTCCGGCGCGAAATTTTGAACGTCAACAAGAACTTCCCCACGGTCGCCATTCCAATGGAAACAAAGGAAGAAGCTCCACCGGAGCCCCCGAAAACCGAAAATAGCGAACCCATCGTCTACGTCACCGAACCGACGCCGGAAGTGCTCGCCGCCTACCGTCGCGAGTTCCCCAACCACCGAATCGTGATCCTCGCGCCCGACGACGTCGCCAACGGCATCGATTACGAGGACGATCTACCCCCCGCGCCCCGCCGCGCGGCCTAAAATCGGCACCCCGAACCCCGTCCCAAGCGTTTGGACTGCCCCCTTGCGCCTATGGACACCCAATCTGTGCCTCGAAAATCCGTTTCGAAGCATCCGCGATGCCGATCTTGGGACCTCCCATCGTCGACAATCCGGAAATGCTCTTTGAAAATCTAATATCACGACCACCGGCGGCACACCCGCGACTACCCGGATCCGAAGTTTGATCTGGGTAATCGCGGCCGTTGCCCCGCATTCGGCCGCATCCCAGCCGTACCCGATTCTCAGGAGAAGAGGTGTCCGCGCCCTGACGGACCGTAGGGTTGAAAACGCAACAGCAAGCCGCGCCGCTAAACGGGCTTGCCCACCGAAGCGCGGAGGGCGAACGTGGGTAGTTCACGGCGGGAGCGACACAGCGGAAACTCCCTCCCAGAAACTTGCTCCCCCGCAATCACTCGGCCGGCACGTCCCGTCGCGGCAACGCCGCCAGCGTCGACGCCAACTCCTCCCGGTTCACCGGCTTAGCCAAAAACCCATCCATCCCCGCCTGCATCGCCTTCAGCCGCTCCTCCCCGCTCACCCCGGCCGTCAACGCCACAATCGGCAAATGCCGCACCGCCCCATCCATCTTCCGGATCTCCATCGTCGCCGCATACCCATCCATCTCCGGCATGTGGCAATCCATCAGCACCACGTCGTACTCCTTCTCCCGGCACTTCGTCACCGCCTCCACCCCGTTCGCCGCCAACTCCACCGTCGCCCCCAGCCGCTTCAACAGCCCTGCGGCCACCTTTTGGTTGACGACGTTATCCTCCACCACCAACACCACCAACCCGGTCAGCATCTGCCCCTTCACCGGGGCCGCCGTCGCCTCCGGCGCCGCACTCCGCGCCACCGGCAACTGCACCTGAAACCCAAACCGGCTTCCCTGCCCTGGCTCGCTCTCCAACGTCAACTCCCCGCCCATCAGCCGCACCAGTTGCCGCGAGATCGACAGGCCCAACCCCGTCCCCCCATACTTCCGCGTTGTCGACGCGTCCACCTGCCGGAACTTCTCGAAAATGCTCCCCTGCAACTCTCGCGGAATCCCGATCCCCGTATCGCTCACCGTGAAAAGCAACGTCACCATCGTCCCGCCGCCCTCCACCCGCAACCCGATCTCCACCGACCCCTCTTTCGTGAATTTAATGGCGTTGTTCACCAGATTCGTCAGCACCTGCCGGATCCGCAACCCGTCGCCCTGTACCAGCGCCGGCGCATCACCCTCCACCACCGCCCGCAGTTCCACGCCCTTCCGCCGCGCCATCGGCAGGAACGTCTTCTCCACCTGTTCCACCAGCTTTCGCGGCGAAAACGGAGTGGTCTCCAACAGCAGCAGCCCGGAATCGATCTTGGATTGGTCCAGGATCTGGTTCAACAACTCCAACTGCCCGTAGGCCGACTCCCGGATCGTCTCCACCTGCTCCCGCATCTCGGCGTTGTCCACCGTCTCCAGCAACAGGTCCGCCGTCCCCAATACCCCGTTCATCGGCGTCCGGATTTCGTGACTCACGTTCGCCAGAAACTCCGCCTGTAACTGCCGCGCCCGGTCGGCGCCGGCCCGCGCGCTCCGCAACTTCGCGATCAGCCACGTCATCAGCCCGATCGCCAACGCCATCACCAGACAAACGGCGCCCAGCCAGCGCAACTGCCGCGCCTGTTCCTGCAAACCAAGTAAGTGCCGCACGTCGGAACTCGCAAACGACAACCACCGGTCGGCAAACCGCATCAACGTGCCATCCGCCGCCATGTCGTCGATCCGATCCCGCAACACGTCAGCCACCGGCCCAAAATCCTTCCAGGCAAAAATGCTCGTCGGATCCGTAAACTCCGGCAAAGGCTTCACCTGCAGCGTCTTCTCCCGGCACTGCTCAGGCCGGTCCAGCAACATCCCCTCCACCGTCCGCATGTCCATAAACGACACGTCCGCCGCCCCCACGCACATCGTCCGCAATACGTCCCGCCGCGATGGTGCCGGTACCAAACGCGCCTTCGGAAACAGCCGCCGCGCTAATGCCAACGGCGCCATCCGGTTCACCACCGCCACGTTCACACCACCCAGATTCTCCGGGGCTTCCTCCATGCGGCCTTTATCAAACACAAACGCGTGCTGATCCTGGCCCCAAGGTCGCGTCTGATGCAACGCCGGATACTCTCCCGGCCGGTAATACCCTGCCGGCCACATGTCGATGAAGCGGCTCTCCAACGCCACTCGCGAACCCCGCTCGCAGTAGACCCACTCGAGCGTCACCCCCGCTCGCCGCGCCGCCTCGTTCATCACGTCCACCGCAAACCCGGTGGCGCCCTTCTGCTCCGACCAGTCGTACGTCGGCGGATTATGCTCCACCCCAATACGCAAGGTCACCCCGCGAAACTGGTTCGCCCGCCGGTATTCTTGCCAACTCCAGAAGCCCCCCGCCGCGATCAACATCGCAGCAGCCAACGAAACCGCCCAAACGGGCAGCCGTCGCGGACCTCGGTTCTTCGTCATTCGCAAAGCTCGCGCACAGCCCCTCTTTCCTTATCGGAGACGCCGGAGGAATCTTACTGTCAAACTTGTGGATCTACGATCAGGATACATGGATTGCGCGACAATAGTTACCACTGGAAATGAAAACTCGACAACTCGGTAATAGCGACCTTCATATCACTCCCCTCGGCGTCGGCGCCTGGGCCATGGGCGGCGGCGGTTGGGCCTTCGGTTGGGGTCCCCAGGATGATGCGGCCTCCGTCGCCGCCGTCCATGCCGCCCTCGACGAAGGCTGGAATTGGATCGACACCGCCGCTGTCTACGGCCTCGGCCACGCCGAAGTCGTTGTCGGCCAGGCCGTCAAGGAACGCGCCACCAAGCCCTACGTCTTCACCAAATGCGCCCG
>CANIFK010000715.1 GCA_947466555.1 Acidobacteriota bacterium
CCGAGCATGAAGTCAGCCATGGACGAACCGGTGTAGGTGCCGTCAAAGGTGAAAGCGCCACGGGGGTCGCGAGCCTGATTGAAGGTAACCAGACGGCGGGCGATGTCGGCGCCGAACTTCATGAAGTGGCGGCCCTTCTGCCAGCTGAGGTTGTCGACGAACTGGTAGATGCCGTTGGAGCGTTCGCGCGGCCCGATGGTGCGCTGCAGCCCGAAGACGGAGAAGCCGCCGTCGTTACCGGAGATGTTGACCACGGGCGGGCCGAAGAACTTGGGGTCCTTGGACACGAGCGGGAGATTCATCTTGTTGGCAACGTCGTAGTTGGCGAGGCCGGTGGTGCCGAAGGTCTCGTTCTCGTAGAAGTTATGGTAGCCGCCGCGCAGATCGTTGACGATCGCCGACGAGATGGTGCGGGTGTAGCCGAGCGAGAGGTTCTTGGTGCGGCCCAGGTTGTCGCGCTGATCGAAGCCCCAATAGGGGACGCCGGCTTCAAAGGTGTCGTTGAAGACGAAGCGGCCGAAGACGGAATCCTTCGGCGAGAACTGGTGATCGATACGGGCGTTGTAGCTATCCTGCTTGGAGACGGCCGAGACGGGGTTGTTGATGTAGTTCAGGGTCCCGTTGGAGGTGTTGGGCAGGGGGGTGAAGCCGATGAACGTCGCGGCCTGGGAGCTGATGGCCGATTTCGGCACGATGTTGTTGGCGATGGGCACGTTCTGCGGGTCGCGGAGAACGATCAGCTGGCCGGTGCGGGAGTTGACGAGTTTAGAGAAGTTACCGTCGCGGAACTCCTGCGTCGGGACCGTGCGGTACCCGGCGACTGCGCCCTGGGCGTTGCGGCCGGCTTCCCAGTTGAAGAAGAAGAACGTCTTGTCCTTGCCGTTATAGAGTTTCGGGAAGACCACCGGGCCGCCGATGTTGCCGCCGTACTGGTTGCGGTTCAGGCGGGGGCTGGCAAGCGAGGTGCCGCCGATGGCGTCATAGGTCTGGGTGAGGGCGTCGTTGCGGTTGAATTCCCACAGGGTGCCGTGGAACTGGTTGCCGCCGCGCTTGGTCAACATATTGATGTGGCCGCCCGGGGCCCCGCCGGATTCGGCGGAGTAGTTCGACGTTTCCACCTTGAACTCGGCGAGCGAGTCAACCGAGGGGGAGAAGGAATAGGTCATGGCGTCGTAGTCCATGACTTCGATGCCGTCGAGGAAGAAGCGATTGGCGGTATCGCGCGAGCCGTTGGCGGAGAAGCCGGTGGAGCCGAAGGAGCTATCGGCCTGGCCGATGGAGCCACGGCCGCGGCGCACGGTGATGGAACCGGGGGTGCCGGCCTGGGCGCCCGGGATCAACTGGGCCAACTGAATGAAGTTGCGGCCGTTGAGCGGGATGGCGACGATCTTCTGCGAATCGATGACCGAGCCGACGGTGGCATTTTCGGTCTGGAGGATGGCGCCGGAGGCGGTGACCTCAATGGATTCGGAGACGGAACCGACTTTGATTTGGATATCCACGCGGGCGGTGACACCGACCTGGAGTGCTAAGTTGGCGACGCGGCCGGACTGGAAACCCTCTTTTGTGGTTTCGATGGTGTAGCCACCGGCGGTCAAGAAGGGGATGGTGTAGCTGCCCGCATCG
Organism: Acidobacteriota bacterium; assembly: GCA_947466555.1. GTDB lineage: Bacteria > Acidobacteriota > Terriglobia > Bryobacterales > Bryobacteraceae. Next base: position 1,627 of record CANIFK010000715.1, read on the forward strand.
TTGGTGGTGGTTTCACGGACGGAGTTGGTGGAAGCGCTGGTGGCTTTCACCTTAACGGCGGCAACGGGCGCGCCGGAGGGGTCAGTTACGATTCCGGTTAAGGTAGCCGTGGTTTGCTGGGCCCACATGGGAGTGGTCATAGCAAGGACCAAGGCGAATGCGTGCAACTTGGTAAACGCAGTTTTCATGTATTCGACATCCTGAAGAACGAGATTCCACCAGTTTGAGGTGCTTCTTTTCGTTTCGCTAGGAACTTGGTGTATCGTCCTTTGTTGTTAACAGCTTAAGTGGACGTACAGTACGGGGTATTGGACCGGTAAAAACTGCGTTAGACTCGGGGTAGTGATGAAGTCGCGCGTGGAGGCCATTGACGAAGCCCGGATTCCGGATGCCGAGGTGACTCGGCAATTGGATCGTTTGCTGGAGAGCGAGATGTTCAAGGCCAGCAAGCGGAGCCGGACGTTCCTCGTTTACGTGGTGAACCAGCGGATGGCTGGGCAGGTGGATAACCTTCGGGAAAAAGTGATCGGCGTGGAGGCGTTCGGGCGGTCGAGTGGGTACGATACCACCGAGGATCCGGTGGTTCGGGTTACGGCTGGGGAGGTGCGGAAGCGGCTGGCACAGTACTATCAGGACCCGGCCCGGGGTGGGGAACTGCGAATTGAGCTTCTGCCGGGGAGTTATGTGCCGGAGTTCCACCGGCCGGTGGTGGCTGTTGCGATGCCGGATCCGGAGCCTGAATTCGAGGTAGCGGATGTCGAGCGGCGACCTCGGCGTGGGTGGATGGTTGGTGTTGCCTTGGCGCTGTTGGCGGTGGCGGCGGTGTGGGTGGCGCGGAACGGCGTGGGTGCTGCATCGGCGTTTGAACGGTTTTGGGAGCCGACGTTGAGCGGGCCGGGGCCGGTGTTGCTCTCTGTTGGGCAGGGCCGGGTGTACTCGCTACGGAAGGACGTGGCGAACGCGGCTGAGGCGGACCTGGACCCGAGCCACTCCGGTGTTCCGGCGCACGCACTGTCGAAAGATTTTCCGGTGACGGCGAAAGATATTGTTCCGTCCTGGGACCGGTACGTGCCGTTTGGCGATGCGGTGAGCATGACGGCGACGGCGCTGTTCCTTCACGACCGGCACCGCGAGTACCGGTTGCGCGGTAGCGGAACCACCACGCTGGCCGATTTGCGCGAGGGCGCGGCCGTGCTGTTCGGGGCTTTCAGTAACGATTGGACGCTGCGAATTAACAAAGATCTTCGGTTCCAGGTGGCGATCGGGCCCGACGGCAGACGCTACATTGAGGACAAACAGAATCCGGCCTCGCGTGTATGGCAGGGCAACCAGGTGAACGGGCCGTTGGACGTGGAGTTTACCGATTATGCCGTGTTGACGCGGGTGTTTGACCGGACGACGGGGAACCCGGTGATGAGCGTGGGCGGGATCACGCATTTGGGCACCAGGGCGGGCGGAGAGTTTTTGTTGTCCGAGGAGAAGTTGAACGAGGCGTTACGTGGCGCGCCGGCTGGGTGGGAGAAGAAGAACCTGCAATTCGTGGTGTCCACCAAAGTGATTGGGGCGAGCGCGAGCCCGCCCCAATTCCAGGCATTGCACGTTTGGTAAGCGCCTAGGCGCTGCGAAACGTGACGAGGAAGAGTGCGAACCGGTAAGCGTAGATCACCTGGATCAGCACCCAGCAGAGCACTGTTGTTTTGAGTGCAGTGATCCACCAGGATTGGCGATAGGCCGCGCGCAGCGCGCGAAGCAGGTATATGGCGCAACCGGCGAAAAGGACGAAGGTGGCGATGTTGTCCACGGATTGATCGCCGATCCGTGTGCCTAGGGTGGCCAGAACCTTCATGATGCCTGTAAATGACACGGTGAAGAAGGAGAGGAAAAGGAGGAAGAACGAATAGAAATGGAAGGAAAAGACGAGGTGCTCCACGAAGTAGCGTCGCAGGCCAAGTTGGGCCA
>CANIFK010000716.1 GCA_947466555.1 Acidobacteriota bacterium
ACGCCATCGCCAACATCTGCCGCGAAGCCAAGAAAGCACAAGGCGTCAGCGCCTAACCCAAGTAGCGCCTAACCAAGGAAGGATTCCATGCAACTCAACGTACTCACTGTCCCCGGTGACGGTATCGGCACCGAAGTAACCCGCGAAGCGGTCAAGGTCCTTGAAAAGGTTGTCTCCAAGTATGGCCACTCGCTCAAGCTGAGCGATGCCCTCCTCGGCGGCATCGCCATCCACCAGACCGGCTCGCCCTTTCCCGATGACACCGCGCGCAAGGCCCTCGATGCCGACGCCACCCTCATGGGCGCCGTTGGCCTCCCGGAGTTCGATAACGCGCCTCCCGAAAAGCGCCCCGAAAAAGGCCTCCTCGGCATCCGCAAGATCCTCGGTGTCTATGCCAACCTTCGCCCCGTGAAGGCCTGGCCGGCGTTGATCGAATCCTCGCCGCTCAAGAACCACATCGTTGAAGGCGTGGACATGATCATCGTCCGCGAACTCAACGGCGGCATCTACTACGGCACCCCCCGCGGCATTGAAGGCTCCGGCGATACGGAACGTGGCACCAACACCATGACCTATACCCGCGCCGAAATCGCCCGCATCACCCGCATGGGCTTCCACCTCGCCCGCGGCCGTAAGAAGAAGTTGACCTCCGTCGACAAGTCGAACGTGCTGGAAACCAGCCAGCTCTGGCGCCGCGTCGTCAACGAAATCGCCCCCGAGTTCCCGGACGTCGAACTCGAGCACATCCTCGTCGACAACTGCGCCATGCAGCTCATCCTCCGCCCCAAGCAGTTCGACGTGGTGGTGATGGAGAACATATTCGGCGACATCCTGAGCGACGAAGGTGCTGTCCTCGCCGGCTCCATCGGCATGCTCCCCAGCGCCTCCATCGGCGAGCGCAAGCCCAACGGCGCCTTCGTCGGGCTCTATGAACCCGTCCACGGTTCGGCCCCCGACATCGCCGGCCAGAACAAGGCCAACCCGCTCGGCGCCATCGGCTCCGTCAGCGCCATGCTCGAATACAGCTTCGGCCTGAAAGAAGAAGCCGCCGCCGTCAACGCCGCCATGGAAGCCGTTCTCAATAGTGGCCGCGTCACCGCGGACCTCAAGCCGAAAGGCACCCCCGCCACCACATCTGAAGTAGGAGACGCTGTCGCCAATGCCATCTAAGCCCCGCACAATCATCGAAAAGGTGTGGGATAACCACATCGTCGCCGAACGCGAAGGCGCTCCGTCGTTGCTCTTCATCGACCTGCACCTCGTCCACGAAGTCACCTCGCCCCAGGCCTTCAGCGGCCTCCGCCAGCGTGGCGTCAAGGTTCGCCGTCCGGACCTGACGTTCTGCACCGTCGATCACTCCACCCCCACCACGCCGCGCAGCCTGCCCATCGTCGATCCCATCGCCGCCACCCAGGTCGCCCAGCTCGAAAAGAACGCCCAGGAATTCGGCATCCCCTACTTCGGTTTCCAGAACCGCGATCAGGGCATTGTCCACGTCATCGGACCGGAAAACGGCCTCACCCAACCGGGCATGACTGTTGTCTGCGGCGACTCCCACACCGCCACCCACGGCGCGTTCGGCGCCTTGGCCTTCGGCATCGGAACCTCCGAAGTCGAAATGGTGCTCGCCAGCCAGACGCTGCTCCAAAAGAAGTCTAAGTCGTATGAAGTCCGCGTCGAAGGCACGCTGAAACCCGGCGTCACGGCCAAGGACATCATCCTCGCCCTCTGCGCCAAGATCGGCATCGGCGGCGGCACCGGCTGCGTGTTTGAATACACCGGCTCGGCCATCCGCGCCCTGTCCATGGAAGAACGCATGACCGTCTGCAACATGTCCATCGAAGCCGGCGCCCGCGCCGGTCTGGTGGCTCCGGACGAAAAGACGTTCGAATATCTCAAGGGTCGCCGCTTCGCCCCCAAAGGCGAAAAGTGGGACGAAGCCGTCGCCAAGTGGAAAGAACTCGTCACCGACGAAGGCGCCACCTACGACCACTCCATCACCATCGATGCCGACTCGCTCGAACCCATGATCACCTTCGGCACCAACCCCGGCATGGGCATGGCCATCAGCGCCAACGTCCCGGACCCGGCCAGCGTGACCGATTCCCTCGAACGCGACTCGCTCCGCAAAGCCCTCGCCTACATGGGCCTCCAGGCCGGTCAGCCCATCATCGGCCAGAAGATCGATGTGGTCTTCGTCGGCTCCTGCACCAACTCGCGCATGTCCGATCTCCGCGCCGCCGCGGGCGTCCTCAAGGGCCGCAAGGTCTCGCCCAGCGTGCGTACGATGATCGTCCCCGGTTCGCAGGAGATCAAACGCCAGGCCGAAGCGGAAGGCTTGGACCAGATCTTCAAGGATGCCGGTGCCGAATGGCGTGAAGCCGGTTGTTCGATGTGCATCGCCATGAACGGGGATCAACTCACCCCCGGTCAGTACAGCGTGTCCACGTCTAACCGGAACTTCGAAGGCCGCCAGGGCAAGGGCGGGCGCACCTTCCTGGCCAGCCCGCAGACCGCGGCAGCTTCGGCCATCATGGGCGTCGTCACCGACGTTCGGACCCTCGCCTAGAAAGGAATCGCACGATGAAATTTGAATCCACAGTTACGCAGATCCAGGCCGATAACATCGACACGGATCAGATCATTCCCGCGCGCTTCCTGAAGACCATCAGCAAGGACGGCTTGGGCGACCAGCTCTTCTTCGACTGGCGCTACAACGCCGACGGTTCGCCCAAGGCCGACTTCATCCTCAACACCGACAAAGCCAAGGCCTCCAAGGTCCTCTTTGCCGGCGACAACTTCGGCTGCGGCTCCTCCCGCGAACACGCCCCCTGGGCCCTCACCCAGTACGGCTTCCAAGCGGTCATCTCCACCAGCTTCGCCGACATCTTCAAGCAGAACTCGCTCAAGAACCGCCTCCTGCCGCTCGTCGTCAGCAAGGAAGTTCACCAGCAGCTGCGTGAAGCCCTCGAAGCCAACCCCGATCTCCAGGTCTCCGTCGACGTCGAAACCCAGACCTTCACCTGGCCCGGTGGCCCCGCGGTCACCTTCACCATCGACGCCTTCGCCAAGCATTGCCTGCTCGCCGGTGTCGATGAAATCGGTTACGTGCTCCAGCACGAAGCCGACATCGCCGCCTACGAAGCCAAGCGGTTCAGCACGCTGAACACGCTCGTCGGCTAACCAAGTCTTTACCAAAGACCACCCGGGCCCGTCTCCCAACCAGGGAGCGGGCCCGAAGTGTTTCGCTTACCCATCAAACCGGTAACCCATCCCCCGCACAGTCACTAAGTGCACCGGCGCCGACGGGTCTTTCTCTATCTTCTGCCGCAGCCACGTCATATGCACGTCCACCGTCCGCGTATTCGGCGTGGCAGTGTATCCCCAAACCTCTTTCAACAACACCTCCCGGCTCACCACCTCCCCCCGCCTCTGCGCCAAAAACCGCAATAATTGATACTCTTTAGCCGACAGCGCCACCTCCTGTCCCTCCCTTCGCACCACCGCCGCTCTGGCGTCAATTTCGATATCTCCCACCCGTAAGTTCTCCGCCAGCGGTTCTTTCTTCGCCCGGCGTAATAATG
>CANIFK010000717.1 GCA_947466555.1 Acidobacteriota bacterium
GTTTTTCCAGCAAAGACCAACTCCGCTCAGCCATCGAGGCATTTGTTGCAAGGACCAATGAACACCCGAAACCCTTCCACTGGCGAAAACGAGAGGTCAAGGGAAGTCAGCTTCGCAATACGATAGTCAACTTACGCACCTAGACACTAGTTTCTTCTGCAGCGTCTGGCTGATGTCGATGGCTTCCAGGCGGGCTCCGTTGTGGCCGCCTTCGCCGGGGCGGTAGGGGCGGCGGGCGCTGTAGTAGTAGGTCTCCGGCACGCCGTGGCCTTTGATGCCGATGCGGGTCAGTTCTGCCAGGAAGACGGCGCTGTTGGAGTAGTTCGTTTCTTCGGCAGCGCGGGCGGTCCAGAATTGGTCCCAGTCAGGGTCGTAGTGGATGAAAGGATCCGGCAGGAAGAGCTTCTGGGGTTTGAAGAAACGGATCAGCGTCGATAGCTGGTTGCGGAGTTCGTTGCTGGAGAGTTGGCTGAGCTCGCCGGACTTGTTGTTGAGGTTGATGACTTCGGTTACGCCGAGTGCTTTGGCGGCGCGGAGGGCATCGGCATTGTTGGCCAGGCGGGTTTCGGCGGGGCCGAGGTTGAGGCTGACCTTTTCGTCGTTGCCGACCTGGATGACGTAGACCTGGAAGCCGTCGGCGATGAAGCGGGCGAGGGTGCCGCCGGCGCCTTTGATGTAGTCGCCGCCGGTGGCGCTGATGGCCACGATGGTCTTGGGCGATTCCTGCGCATGCGCCGCCACGGCGCAGAGGAGGATTTTAGCGAAGATACTTTTGGGGAATCCCATATTCAATCCCTGCGTAACGGAACTCTTCGGCCTGTTGATAGGTGGTGCCTTGGGCGCTGATGGCGGCGAGACCGCGGAGGTTTTCTTCCACCAGTTTGTCGATGGATTGTTGGTTGATGTTGTCGAGCAACGGGAGGCGGCGGCCCTCGGCCTGGAGTGTTTGTTTGAGGCGGGTGGCGGTGGCGCGGTTGATGGTGCGGAGCGCACGGGCCGCGGCTAGTTTGGTGGCGAACGTCTTCGAGATGTCGATTTGGCGGGGCTGGGGAGTGAAGGTGGCGGTGGATTCGGGTTCGCGGCGGCGCGGGTCGGTGGGCGGGGCGTAGTAGTAGACTTCGGGGACGATGTGGGGCGGAAGGGTGGCGGCGGGGAGGAAGTTGGCGTAACGGGCGCAGTGCCAGGCGTCTTCGGCGGCGGCTCCGACGTAGAAGCGGTCGAGGTTGCGGTCGTGCTCCGTATGGGGGTTGGGGAAGAAGAGGGCCGTTGGGCGGTGGTGGCGGATGAGGAAGAGGATGCGGTCGCGAATGGTGGTGTGGGGGACGTCTTTGAGCTCGGAACTGCGGTAACCGAAGGAGATGGTTTCGGAGATGCCGAGGAGCTTGGCGGCGGCTTCGGATTCCTGGCGGTTACGGTGGGCGGTCTCTTCGGGGGTGAGGCCGACGGATTCCTTTTCATCGTTTCCGACGCGGAGGAGGATGGCGTTGGCGCCGCCCGCGATTTGTGCGGCGATGGTGCCGCCGGCGCATTCGAGCCAGCCGGCGTCGGAGGCGACGATGAGAACCGAGGGCTGGGGCTTGGCGGCGAGGAGCTGGAGGAAGACGCGGCGGGCGAGGATCATGGCAGTTTCCTCGCGTTGGTTTCGATGTAGTTCTTCAGCCCGGGGAGATGGTACGTCGCGTCCATGTAGTAGAGATCTTCGGCGTATTTGACGCCAGCCTTGGCGCCGATTTGGCGGGAGTTGTGGTTCATCCACCAGTGGAGGTTGAGGTCTGATGCTTCGTCATCGGTGGCGGTATCGAACTCCGAGATGTGCTGGCCCTGGGCGGCGAGGCGTTCCTGCGTGGCGCGGCGGAGGCCGGGGCTGTGATAGACGTTGCGGTGGGCGGCGATGGCGCGTTCCTTCTTTTGCACCTGGGATTCGTTGAGTTCCAGGGCGACGTTGGAGATTTGGCCGAGCCCCCAATCGAGGCGGCCCTTGCCGTAGAAGTGGCGGGCGGCGTGGGGCTTGAGGCCGAGTTTGAAGTGTTCGGGGTGAACCGTATCGAGCCCGGCGAGCCAGTAGGCTTCGACGAGGGCGCGGGCGACCTGGCGGTGGTCGGGGTTCTTCTGGTAGTGCTCCCAGGGGTTGTGGCCGAGGACGACTTCGGGCTGGTATTTGCGGATGAGGAGGATGAGCTGTTCGCGGAGTTCGTTGAGGGGGATGGGGTTCATGAAGTCGTTTCGCCAGTTGAGGCTGATGACTTCGTCCATGCCGAGGATCTTGGCGGCGTCGCGAGTTTCCTTGAGGTTGGTGATGTCGTTGACGCCGTAGCTGTTGGCCCCGTCTTTTTCGTCGTTGGACGCGCGGACGTAGATGGCTTTGTAGCCGCTTTCGACGAAGCGGGCGATGACGCCGCCCATGCCGTAATCGGTGGTGTGGTCGTCGTGGTGGGGTTGGGCGATGAGGACGACTTTGCCTTTGGGGAGCTGGCCGAGAGGTTGAGCGATAGTTGCGCTGATGCTGAGGGCGAGGAGGAGGCCGAGGCGCATGGGTAGAGCATAACGCAGCGCGGAGTTTGGTATGGTACATGCTTTCGGAAAAGTGTCATGCGCCTTCTTGTGTTTGCTGCCTTGCCTTTGATTGCCCAGTCCTACCTGCTGACCACGCTGGCCGGTGGGGGCGACGAGGGCGGGAAGGGCGACGGCGGGATGGCGGTTGATGCGCGGTTGGTCGGTTCGCGGGCGATGGCCTGCGACCCGTTGGGGAATTGCTTTATCGCCGAGACGGATCGCGTGCGGCGTGTGGGGACGGATGGGCGGATCTCAACGTTTGCTGGGACGGGAACGATGCCGCGGGATATTGGCACCGATGCGCAGGGAAATGTCTACGTCCTGGAGACGAGCGCGGCGTTTCGGATCCTGAAGGTTTCGGCGGACGGGGTGATGCGCGGGGTGATTGACCCGGGGGTGTTTGTCCAGGAGCTTGCGGTAGCGCCGGACGGGACGGTGTTCTGGCTGACGCGGGAGGGGCTGGTGCGGCAGCGTCCGGACGGGACGCGGACGATGGTGCCGATTGTGAGCGAATTTCAGACGCAGGGGCTGGCGGCGGACAGCGCGGGGAATGCGTATGTCTATGTGCCTTCGCGAAGCGAACTGCATCGAATTGACACAGCGGGGAACGACGTGACACAGCCGCTGCAGATGGGCTTCCCGTTCCAGCTGGCGGTGGATGGGGCTGGGAACCTGTTTTATTCGGCGGCGGATGGGCAGAGCAGCGTGCGCCGGGATCCGCAGGGGCGCGTCAGCAGTTTTCCCGCAACGCCGTTCTTTACGCCGAACGGGCGGGGCGGGCTGTACGTGTTGGCACAGGACGCCATTGTGAACGTGGAGGCCTCCGGGACGCGCGCCGTTTACGCGGGTGGCGGGGCGGGCGACGGCGGGCCGCTGTATAACGCCACGTTCTCCGGGCGGGATCTGGTGAGCGACCGGGCAGGAAACCTGTACATCACCGATACGCTGACGAAGAGCGTCCGGAAGATCAGCGCGACGGGGGTGGTGAGCACGGTGGCGCGCGGATTTGCGGGCCCTTTGGGGATTGCGA
>CANIFK010000718.1 GCA_947466555.1 Acidobacteriota bacterium
GCTTCCGTCATGCCCACCGAACCGATGCCCGGCTCCGTGTAGGTCGCGCCCGGAATACGGTTCTTGTTGATCGGCGTGAACGCCTTGCCGGCAATCGCGGCCACCGCGATCATGCCCTCGGCCGTCGCCACGTGGGCCAGCTGCGGCGTCCCCGCCACCACGTCGCCAATGGCGTACACCCCCGGCTCACCGGTCTGCTGATCGGGGCCGACTTTGATGAACCCGCGGTCCACCTGCACGCCCGGCACGTTCTCCAGCCCGATGCGATCCGTGTTCGGCTTCCGGCCCACGGCGATCAGGAGCTTGTCGACAACCAGCTGCTCCACCTTGCCATTGGCCAGCGTGACGTTCAACGAAACGCCCGTGCCCGTGCGCTGGATGTCGCTCGCCTTGGCGCCCGTCTCGCAACGGATGCCAGCCTTGCGGAAGCAGCGTTCCAGTTCCTTCGAAACTTCCTCGTCCTCCACCGGCACCAGGCGCGGCAGCATTTCGAGAACGGTCACGTTGGAGCCATACCGCTTGAAGATGCTGGCGAACTCGGTGCCAACCGCGCCCGCGCCAATGATGGCCAAGGACCCAGGCACCTGCTGCAGCTTCAGGATCTCCACGTTCGTCAGGATGAACTCGTTGTCCGGCTCCAGGCCCGGAATCATACGGGCTTCCGAGCCCGTGGCGATCAAGATGTTCTTCGCCTCAATCGTCCGGACACCCTCGGGGGTCTGGACGTTGATCCGCCCGCCGCCCTGCAGCGTGGCGAACCCGGCAATGACCTCGACCTTGTTCTTCCGCATCAGGCCCGTAATGCCCTTGGCATGCCGGTCCACGATGTCCTGCTTGCGCTTCATCACTGCCGGCAGGTTCAACTGCGGGTTCTCGCAGGACAAGCCCTGCTCGGCCGGGTGGGTGAAGTAGTCCCAAACTTCGGCCGTGTGCAACAGCGCCTTCGTGGGCACGCAGCCCACGTGCAGGCACGTCCCTCCCAGCTTCGGGTCCTTCTCGATGAGTGCGGTCTTCAGTCCGTATTGACCGGCGCGAATGGCGGCGGAGTACCCGCCGGGGCCGCTTCCAATCACAACTAAATCGTAAGCCATTATTTTTGAGTGTAACATCGCGCCTTCGGGATGCATTTCAATAGATGTATGAGCTTTTTGACCGGATTCTTCCTTCTCGCCGCCCTGTTCCCCATCGACTCCATCCAGGTCGAGGGCCTCAAGCGCCTGAAGCCAGCCCAGGTCATCGGCGCCTCCGGCCTCAAGGTCGGCCAACAGGCCGATAAACCGGACTTTGAAGCCGCCCAGGCCCGCCTCCTCGCCACCGGAATGCTCGCCAGCGTCGGCTACCGCTACACGTCCTCGGCGGCCGGCGGCGGCTACAAATTGACCTTCGAAGTCGCCGAAGTCGACCAGGTCTTCCCCGTCAAGTTCGAGGATCTCCCCGGCACCGAAGCCGAGCTCATGAAGATTCTGGCCGCCGCCGACCCATTGTTTACAAATCCCGTTCCCGGCACCGAAGCCGTCATCAAGCGCCTCGAAGCGGCCCTCAATGCCAAGCTCAAGGTGACCCCACCGGTCATCGGCCGCGTCCTGGCCGACCGGCCGGAGGAGATCATGCTCCTCTTCCGCCCGGACAAGCCCCGTCCGACGGTGGCCTCGGTGACCTTCACCGGCAACAAGGCCTTCGCCACCTCCGAGCTCCAGGTCAAGATGGCCGCCGTGGCCATCGGGGTCCTCTTCACCGAGGACCGGTTCCGGGAACTGCTGAACAACCAGATCCGCCCGATCTACGAGACCAAGGGCCTGCTCCGCGTGGCCTTCCCGAAGATCACCGCCAAACGGGCCGGCGATATTGAAGGGCTCGACGTCGAGGTGGAGGTAGCGGAAGGGCCCGAGTACAAGCTGGAGAAGGTGACCATGTCCGGCGCCCCCCGCGATACCGCCCTCCTCAAGGACGCCGGGTTCAAGGAGGACGCCGTCTTCCGCCTCCACGAGATCGTGGAGAGTCTGGAGAAGCTCCGCGCCTCCTTCCGCGCCGAGGGCTACATGAAGGTGGCCACCGACTCCACCCGGACCTACAACGACGAGAAGAAGTCGGTGAACATGAACGTGGCCGTCAACCTTGGCCGCCAGTACAAGATGGGCCGGCTGACCATCAAGGGCCTGGACATCACCACCGAACCGGAGATCCGGAAGATGTGGGGGATGAAGGAGGGCGCGCTGTTCCGGGACCAGTACGCCGAGAAGTTCCTGAAGCGGGTGAAGGAGGACGGCGTCCTCGACAACCTCGGGGACACGAAGGCCCAGTTCACCTACGACGAGCCGCGAGGGATCATCCATATCACCCTCAACTTCGCGGGGGAGAAGAAAGATCCGGAGAAGAAACGGCCATTTTAGCCAATAAGATAGATACGTGGACCGTTTTGCCGTCGGGTGGTTGAGGCGCGCTGGATGGCTGCTGCTGGTATGCTCCCAGGTGCAGGCGGAGGAGCGCGTGTTCAGGATCGGCTTCGAACATGCTCCCCCAAACCAGGTCGTGGGTGCGGATGGCCGGCCATCGGGGCTGGCGGTGGAGGTTGTCGGCGAAGCGGCTCGGCGGGCGGGAGTGCGTCTGGAATGGGTCCACGTCCCGGGTGGCGCGGCGGCGGGGTTGCCAAGCGGGAAGATCGATCTGTTCCCCCTGCTCACGGAGCTTCCGGAGCGTATGCCCTACGCCTACTTCTCGGAGCCCTGGCGAACGACGACCTATGCGCTGATCTGGCGGACCGATAGCGGCGTCGATCGGCCGGAGGCGTTCGGCGAAAGGCGTCTGGCGATTACCTCCGACCGGTGGGCGGCGCTGGAGGTGGGGCGGCGCTTTCAGGCCGCTCGGACCGTGCCAGTGGCCACCCATCAGGATGTCCTGCGGACCATCTGCGCCGGCCAGGCCGAAGGCGGACTGCTCTTCGCCAACCCGACGACGTTCGACCCGTTTGAGCCAGAGCCGAGTTGCGGCCCGATTGGGCTGCGGTTCATGCGGCTTGAGGACAGCGGCGGGCGGCTGGGCGTGGCGGCGCGCCGGGCCGATCCTGTGGCGGTGGCCGCGGCCGACCGGATCCGCGCGCAGATGGACGGCATGTGGCTGGATGGCACGATGCAGGGGGCGTTCCTCAAATGGCTGGCGGCCACCAGCTTCGAGCGGGAGACGCTGGAGAGGTTGAAGGAGTCCAATCGCCGGAATGGGATCCTGGCTGTCGTAGCGGGGCTGGCGCTCCTGCTGGCCGTGGGTTTGGCCTACGCGGCGTGGCGGCTGCGGCAGGAGACCCGGACGAAGTCGGCGTTCCTGGCGTCGATGAGCCACGAGATCCGAACGCCGATGAACGGCATGTTGGGGATGGCCGAACTGCTGGAGTCGAGCGGGTTGCAGCCGGAGCAACTGGAGATGGCCGGGACGTTGCGGGAGTCCGGCGAATCGCTGCTGGTGATCCTGAACGAGATTCTGGACTCGGCTAAGATCGAGTCCGGGCGGATGCAGTATGCCTCGGCCCCGTTTGACCTCTGGGCGGTCCTGGAAGGGACGGCGGCGGTGTTTTGGATCACCGGTTGGCGGA
>CANIFK010000719.1 GCA_947466555.1 Acidobacteriota bacterium
GAGCAGAAGTATGTGGATGATCTGCCGACCTCGGGTCGCAACGTATATCAGTTGCTTTTTTCGCAGCCCGGTGTGATCAAAAACAGCCGGTACTGGGGCTCCTTTGAGCTTTATGCGTTCGGGAATATTAACGGCGTGATGATCAATGGTGGCCGGAGTGGTGAGAACGAAACACTGATCGACGGAGTGTCGTCGGTGCGCGGATCGCGCAGCGCGTCGTTCGCACCCGCTTTGAACGCGATTCAGGAAGTGTCCATTCAGACGAACTCCTATGATGCGTCGTACGGGCGTTTTGGCGGCGGTGTGACGAGCATCGTGCTTCGCACGGGTACGAACCAGTTGCATGGGCAGTTGTACGAATTCTTGAAGAACGACAATCTGCAGGCGAACGGCTATTCGCGCAATTCGGTCGGGGTGAAGCAGCCGGAGTTCAAGAACAATACCTTCGGATTCACCGTCGATGGGCCGATCATGATCCCGAAATTGTTGAACGGGAAGAACAAGCTGTTTTGGATGTTGTCGCTGGAATCGTTGAATGAACGGAATCCGCAGTTGCAACTGTGGACGGTGCCGACGGCGTTGGAGCGGCGCGGCGACTATTCGCAGGTGACCGACAATCAGAAACGGTCGATTGCGATCTACGATCCATTGACGACTCGCGCGAATCCGAACGGGACGGGCTTTATCCGCACACCGTTTGCCGGGAATGTGATTCCGGGCGGCCGGATCAACCCGGTGGCTGCGAAATTGATGGAGTTTTACCCGGCGCCGAACCGCGTGAGCGAGAGCCTGGACGGGTTGAACAATTACCTGTTTGTGAATAGCTCGAAGAATAGCTACAACCAGTGGCTGGGTAAGCTGGACTGGGCGATTACGGATCGCCACCGGGTGAGCGGGCGGTACGGCGAGACGCCGTGGTCCAATTTTGCTCGCGTGCAGTGGGGTACGAATGCGGCGGAACCGTCGAGCGAATATCCCTCGACACGCATTTCGCGCAACTGGGGCGCGGACTGGACGTACACGTATTCCCCTTCGACGGTGATCAATCTCCGGGCGGGTCTGGCGCGGTATGAAGGCTTTAGCGGCAACACGTTTGGAAAGGGCTACGATCCGCGGCAGTTGGGGTTCCCGGACCGGCTGGTTTCGCAGTTTGTTGGGCTGCAGTTCCCGCGCTTCAATTTTGGCGGGAACAACATCTCGCCTTTGGGCGCCGCGCAGACGAGCGGCTACGAGACGAGTGATTCGTATTCGCTGCAGCCGAACGTGCAGACCATCCGGGGACGGCATTCGTTGAAGTATGGCGCCGAGTTCCGGCGGTACAACCAGAACAATATCCGGCCGGCTTCGGCGAGCGGCAATTACACATTCAACCGGAACTGGACGCAGGCGAACCCGCAACAGGCGGATGCGCTGTCGGGGTCGTTCCTGGCGACCTTCCAGTTGGGGTATCCCTCGAGTGGCTTTGTGGATCGCAACATCGATCCGGCGTCCCGGAACCCGTACACGACGCTGTTCTTCCAGGATGACTGGAAGATCTCGAAGACCGTGACCATCAATATGGGTTTGCGCTGGGATTACGAAGGCCCGGCGGTGGAGCGCTATAACCGTCAGATCCGCGGATTTGCCTTTAACCAGGCGAGTCCTATTGCCTCCAGTGTGCAGGGACTCTCGTTGAAGGGCGGGCTGATCTATGCCGGTACCGATGGGGCGAATCGAGAGGCTTTCAACCGCGATTGGAACAATATTCAGCCGCGTATCGGTGTGGCCTGGCAGCCGGCGCAGAAGTGGGTGATTCGCGGCGGATACGGCCTCTATTATCTGGGACAGAACGCGGTGGGCGCCGAGACGGGATTCAGCCGGCAGACGGCGATGATCACCTCGACCGACAACAATCTGACACCGGCGGCCTCATTGTCCGATCCATTCCCGACGAGCCTGTTCCCGACCGGACTGCTTCAGCCGATCGGCTCCTCGCAGGGGTTGGCCACCAATTTGGGGCTGGCCGCCGCCGCGCAACTGCTGGACCGCCCGATTCCGAAATCACACCAGTTTTCATTCGGGATTCAGCGCACGCTGGGCCAGACATTGCTGCTTGACGCGTCGTATGTCGGTAACCTGAGCCGGGATCTGCCGATTTCGGCTGGCTTGAATTTCCTGTCCGCCGATACGTTGAATTCGATCCCGCTGGCCAACCGGCAAACCTACTTCAACCAACAGGTACCGAATCCGATGGCGGGACTTTTGCCAGGTTCGGCTTTCAACGGTGCGACTGTTCCGCGGCAGCAACTGCTGTTTGCCTATCCGCAGTACTCGCAGGTAACGATCAACAACATCGCCGCCGGCGGGCAGAGCTACCACTCGCTGCAGGTAAAGGCGACGCGTCGTTTCCAGAACGGTTTGGCGATGCAGGGCAGCTACACGTGGGGCAAGACGTTGGAACGGGTGACGCTGTTGAACGCACAGGATGCCAATCCGGGGAGCCTCCGGTCGACCCGCGGCGAGCAGCGCCTGGTTGAGTTCGATATTCCGCACACGATCAGCATGGTGGGTTCCTACGAACTGCCGCTCGGCAAGGGCCGTAAGTTCCTGAGCGGGATGGGCGCCTTTGGGGACGCGATCTTCGGCGGCTGGAACATCAGCGGGCAGTATATCCGCCGCGGCGGGCAGCCGCTCGAGTTCCCGAATGCCGCACCGACGTCGGGGAAGAGCGCCAAGCTGACGCCCCAGCAGCGCGACGAACTGGCGCGGAAGGCGGGGCGGAGCGAGTTCAACCCGTTCTTCGACAAGTACTTCGATACGTCGATTTTCCCGACGTCAGCGCAGGCGCCGTTCACGTTGCGAGATTTCCCGACGCGTTTTTCGGATGTCCGCAGCCCGGTGATGACGAGCACGGAAGCTTCGGCGTACAAGAACTTTACTTTGAAAGAACGGCTGAAGTTGCAACTCCGGGCCGATTTCCAAAACGTGTTTGATCAGGCCTATTTCGGGCGTCTTGTGGCGACCAGCGTACAGGATTCGCGATTCGGCCAATTGAACCCGGAGCAGGATAATCAGCCGCGAATTGTTGTAATGGTATTGAAAGTACTTTTCTAAATGACAGATGCCGAGATTTTCAGCCGTTTCCAGCAGTTCCTGATGCAAACGGAAAGTGAGCACGAGTTGGGCGCGCCGGCGTTCGGAACCGAGTTGAACTCGGTTCCGGCGCCGCTGCGGGCCTTTTATAAACAGATGAACGGGGCCGCGCTGTTCGATGGCGACCTGCTGTTTTTTGCGGCAGGTGGACCACCGGACGAAGACGGGACGGTGCAGCACGCCAGCCGCTTGGCGCGGGAGGCGGAGTGGCCGATTCCGCAGGAGGTGGTGCTGTTTGGCCGGGATACGGGCGGAGAGGTTTTGGGCGTGTGGACGGGGCCGCGGGATGCGGCGAAGTTTCCATCGCCGATCGTGTTGACGGGGCTCCTGTTCCAACCGGCGGCGCATGCGCTGTTGGCGACGTCGTTTGAACGGTATTTGTTGACGACGACGGTGTGGCACTGCTTTGGGACGGAACTGGCGGAGACGGCGTTTGCCGCCTTTCA
>CANIFK010000720.1 GCA_947466555.1 Acidobacteriota bacterium
AACCAGCTTCGCCGCATCCGACAAAATCTCCATCGCCAGATGCGCTTCCCGGTACGTCATCCCGCCCCGCACCGGCGTGCCCACTCCCGGTGCCTCGTCCGGGTCCACCGAGTCCATATCGAACGACAAGTGAATCCCCGCCGTCCCCGCCGAGGCGATCGCGATCGCCTCCTCCATCACCCGCGGCAACCCCTTCTCATCAATGTCCCGCATCGTGAATGCCCGCACCCCGGACTGCTTCACATGCGTCGCTTCCAACAGATCCACATCCCGAATCCCAATCAGAGCCACGTTCCGCGGATCCACCTTCGGAGCCCACCCGAACAGGTGCGTCAACTCCTTCGGCCCCCTGCCAATCAGACACGCCAGCGGCATCCCATGCACGTTCCCGCTCGGCGACGTCCGCGGCGTATTCATGTCGGTATGCGCATCGATCCACAACACCCCGACCTTCTCCCCGCGCTTCTGAAAGTGGTTCGCCATCCCCGAGATCGACCCCGCCGCCAGCGAATGATCCCCACCCAAAATCAGCGGCACCTTTCCTTGCCCCGCCGCCCGCTCCACCTTCTCGGCCAGCCGCAGACAGGTCTCGGCAATCTCCTTCAAATACCGCGCCCGCTTCGCCCCGGTGGGCAGACTCTCGGCCTGCTCCACCGCCACGTTCCCCAGGTCCTCCACCTTGTAGCCCAACGCCGCCACACGGCTATGAATATTGGCCACGCGGATCGCCGACGGCCCCATATCGACACCACGGCGCCCCGCGCCCAGGTCCATCGGCGCGCCGATAATCGCAATCGTACTCTGCCGCATCATGCCGTTAGGGCCGCGTGCGGTACAGCATCCGCGGATAGGCGATGCACTCGCGAATGTGTTCGGTCCCGCACATCCAGGCCACGAAACGCTCCACGCCCATGCCGAAGCCGCCATGCGGCACCGTGCCATACTTGCGCAGATCCATGTACCAGTTGAACGCCTCCGGCGGCAGGTCGTGTTCCTTCAACCGGCGCAGCAACAGCTCCGGGTCGTGAATACGCTGCCCGCCGCCGATGATCTCGCCATACCCCTCAGGCGCGATCACATCGACGCCCAGCGCCAGCTTATCGTTCTCCGCATCGGGCTGGAAGTAGAACGCCTTGATCTCGCTCGGATACCGGTCCACCAGGATCGGGCGATCGGAATCCTGGGTCAACAGCGTCTCATCGGTATTGCCGAAGTCGCCACCCCAGGTGATCTCGCTGCCCTTGCCTTGCAGCACCTTCACCGCATCGTCGTAGCTCATCCGCGGGAACGGCGCCTTCACCGATTCCAGCTTCTTCACATCCCGCTCCAGCACTTCCAACTCCGCCTTCCGGTTCTCCAGCACCCGGCCGACGCAGTACACCACCAGCCCCTCGGCCAGCGCCTTCACGTCCTCCAGATCGGCGTAGGCCATCTCCGGCTCCACCATCCAGAACTCGGTCAGGTGGCGGCGGGTCTTCGACTTCTCCGCCCGGAAGGTCGGCCCGAAGCAATACACCTTGCCCAGCGCCATGGCGTTGGCTTCGTTGTACAGCTGGCCCGACTGGGTCAGGTACAGCTTCTCTTCATCGAAGTAGTTCACCTCGAACAGGGTCGTGGTGCCTTCGCAAGCCGCCGGGGTGAAGATCGGCGTATCGACCAGCGTGAAGCCCTGGTTATCGAAGAAGTCGCGGATGGACTTGATGACCTCATGGCGGATGCGCAGAATGGCCGCCTGGCGCTTGGAGCGCAGCCACAGGTGGCGGTGGTCCATCAGGAAGTCAATACCGTGGTCCTTGGGCGTGATCGGGTAGGGATCGGCTTCGGAAACGCGCTGGATGATCTCGGCCGATTCCACGTCCAGTTCAAAGCCACCCTGCGCCCGGGCCTCGGCGCGCACCTTGCCTGTCACGATCAGGGAGGACTCCTGCGTCAGGTCCTTCAAGGCCTCAAACAGCTCCTCCGGCAGGTTCGCCTTCACGGCGACGCACTGGATGATCCCGGAGCCATCGCGCAGGAGCGGGAAGCAGATTTTCCCCGACCGGCGGATGTTATAGAGCCATCCGGCGATGGACACGGTTTGGCCATCGTGGCGGGCGATATCGGAGATGCGAACGCGGGGTGCGGACATGGTTAGTAGGACTCCAGATTCTTGAAAATTTGCGGGATCGATTCCAGCGGTTGCGGGAAGTCCGGCGACTCTTTGATCTCTAACAACAACGGGTACTGGTGCTGCCGTTCGCGGAGCATCGGCATCACTTTCTTCCAATCGATCGTCCCGCCTTTGGCCAGCGTCGGGAACAGGTGCGAGTCCTTCACGCCATCGTTGTCGTGGACGTGCAGGGAGCGGATGCGCTCCTTCATCAGCGCGAATTCGCTTTCCACCCCGCCCATCACATTGGCGTGGCCGGTGTCGAAACAGTAGCCCAGATTGAGGTGCGTCTGGTTCAGGAACATGTTCAGCTTCTCGGCGCTGGAGAGGCCATTGGGAATGTTCTCGAGCAGGATCTCCACACCCCGGTGGCGGGCGAAGAGGCTCAGCTCTTCGAGGCTCGAAAACGCTGCGTCGAGCTTCGCGTCATCGTAGTCATCGACCGGCGCGCCCAGATGTTGAATGAGATAACGGAACGGCACCTGTTCGGCGATCTCGAGAGCGTGCTTGATCTCGTCGCAGGCGGCGATGCGCTTGGCCTTGACGCGATCGGCGATGTTGACGACGGCCTGCGGGCCGGAGCGCCCATTGACGTCGTCGTTGTACATGGGCGAGTGGAGCGAATGCAGCTTCAGCTCCGAATCGCGGAACCAGTGGGCCAGCTCGTCCGACTGCGCTTTGTTCCGGTAGTCCATATGCTGGCGGGCGCAGAAGATCTCAATGGAGCCGATACCCTTGTCGCGGAGCTTATCGAGGGCGGCGGTGGTGAGCCGGTGGTTGATAAAAAAGTGCGTCGATACGGCGTGATTCATTGCGTTTGTATTGTCGGTCTAGTAACCGGCGGCCTTGCCTTCGACACGCGGATCGGCCGCGCCGGCAAGCCAGCCGTTCTCTTCAAACTGGATGGCGGCGATCTCACAGATATTGCGAACGATGTCGATCTTGTGGCCGCGCTGCTCTAACAATTTCACGGTGTCCGGGGAGAACTGGGGCTCCAGTTGGAGCTTGTCGGGACGCCATTGGTGGTGGAATCGCGGGAAGTTCACCGCGTCCTGGACGTTCATTTTGAAATCGATCACATTCTGGATGACTTCCATCACCGAGGTCAGGATGCGCGTGCCGCCGGGGGTACCGACCACCAGGAACGGCTTGCCATCCTTCAGCACGATGCTGGGCGCCATGGAGCTCAACGGGCGCTTGCGGGGGGCGATGGCGTTGGCTTCCCCGCCAATGGCTCCGAACATGTTCGGCACGCCGGGCTTCACCGAGAAGTCGTCCATTTCGTTGTTCAAAAGGAACCCGAGGCCGGGGACGGTAACGCCGGAGCCGTAGCCGCCGTTCAGGGTGTAGGTCACCGCGACGCAGTTGCCTTCGGCATCGACGATGGAATAATGCGTCGTCTCGGTGCTCTCCATGGTGCGGAGGTCGC
>CANIFK010000721.1 GCA_947466555.1 Acidobacteriota bacterium
CCCGCCCCCAGGCCCACCCCCGGAACGCTCCTTAAACGCGTCGTACTTGGTCTTCTGCTCCGCCGTCAGCAAGGCATAGAACTTCGTCTCCGCCTTCGCGTGAATCGCCAGCAACTGCCCTTCAATCACGCCCACCGCCGCCGACAACCGGTCCAAATCCGCATCCGGTTTATTGGCCTTAATCGCCGCTGTCAGCGCATCGTGCGCCGCGGTCAACTGCCCCTCGGCGGTCGTCGTCGCGGTCGCCGCCGCGTCGAAAATCGTCTTCGCCAGAGCCTTCTGCTGATCGGTCAACCCCAGGTAACCGGTCAGGAAGTCCAGCCGGTTGGCGCTCGGCACGCGGAAGTCATCCGCAAGCACGGGCAGCGCCGCCAGCAGGGCCATCGTTACGAACATTGAACGTCGTTTCATGTGGTGTATGAAACCTCCTGTACCCTTAAACGCACCTCGTAAACCAGGGTTGCCCCCACCCCGGTAAAGCTTCCATTACACCCCGTTCGGCAGGAACTGATACCCCTCGCCCCGCGCCGTCACCACATACTTCGGCGCATGCGGCGCATCCTCCAACTTCTGCCGCAAAGTGGCCACATGCACGTCCACCGTCCGCGTGTTCGTCGACTGATACCCCCACACCTCCGACAACAACTCCTCCCGCGAAACCACCACCCCGCGCCGCGCAATCAGGTATCGCAACAACACCAGTTCCTTCGTCGTCAACTCCACCGCCCGCCCCCCCTTCGTCGCCCGCCCCCGATAAAAATCCACGAACACATCCCCATACCGGTACTCCACCAAAATGGTCGACGCCAACGACTGCGTCCGCCGCAACAACGCCTGGATCCGCGCCAACAGCTCCGGCACATGGAACGGCTTGGTCACATAATCATCGGCACCCATCCGCAACCCTCGCACCTTATCGTCCGGCGTTGTCCGCGCCGTCAGCATCAGGATCGGCATCTGCATCCCTTGCCGCCGCAGCTCGTCGCACACCGTAAACCCGTCTTTATCCGGCAGCCCCACGTCCAACAGCGCCAGGTCAAACGCCTCCGCCATCGCCGCCTGCATGCCCATATTCCCGGTGGAAGCATGGGCCGTCTCATACCCCTCCGCGCTCAGCGCGTCCTCTAAAACCAGCGCCACATTCGGGTCGTCTTCGACAATCAAGATTCGAGAGTGCATGGTGTCCTCAAGCCTTCAGACGCGCGCCCCGCGCCCCCCCAGCGTTAAGCCCGTGGAAAACCTCTGTTAAGAACGTTAAGCTGTGCCCTCGCCCCCTATCCAAAGCCCCGGTTCGCACGTACTCTCGGAATATGAAGCGCAACGGCCAACGCTGGTTTTCGATCTCCATCTGGTTCGGCATCGCCCTCGGTCTCCTGGTCCTCGGCAACTCCGCGGCCAACTACTACTGGGTCTCCCAGAAGATCGTCGTCGAACAGGTCCGCAAGGATTTGAGCGCCCAAGCCGCCACCGTCGAAAAGCTCGTCCAGGCCGCCGGCCCCGAAGCCGAAGTGCTCGAACAGGTCCGCGTCTCCAGCCAAGGCCGCATCGCCTGGATCCAGATCCGCGACAGCCGTGATGCCTCCCTCGCCGCCGCCGGCCTCAACGCAGCGCCGACCTTCTCCGCCGACCTCATCCGCGCCCGCATGCGCTCCCGCCAGCCGATCTTCGAAACCCGCTCCACCGGCTCCGGCCGCGTCGTCGTCGAAGCCTTCCCCATCCGTCTCTCGGGCCGCGCCGGCCGCCCCGCCGTCCAACTGGCCGCCTACGAACCCGCCGCTGCCCGCCCCGGCATGGCCATCGTCGAAATCGCCGCCTACATGAACGGCGCCGGCAACCTCTGGCCGCTCCAGCGCAACCTGCTCATCAACTCCTCGGCCGCTTTGGCTCTCCTCGGCTCCCTGGTCATGATGCGCATCCGCTTCAAGGCCTACCTCGCCGGCCAGTACCTGGCCACCCAGCTCGAAACCGCTCGCCGCGTCCAGCAGGACCTCCTCCCCTCCGCCCGCCAGTCTAACGACGCCTTCGAAACCGCCGGCACCTGCGCCCCCGCCTCAGAACTCAACGGTGACTTCTACGACGTCTTCACCGTCCGCGGCACCGGTACCGCTGTGGCCGTAGGCGACGTCGCCGGCAAGGGCGTCCCCGCCGCCATGCTCGCCAGCGTCATGCAGGGCGCTATCCGCTCTAGCAACTGGGCCGGCACCGGCCGCCGCCACGTCGAATGCACCCGGCAGCTGAACCAGCTCCTCTGCGAACGCGCCAGCTGCGAACGCTACGCCTCCATGTTCTGGGGCTACTTCCTGCCCGAATCGAACGTCTTCCGCTACGTCAACGCCGGCCACCTCCCGCCGCTGCTCTTCTCGGGCGAAGCCACCTACCGCCTCACCTCCGGCGGCCCCGTCCTCGGCCTCCTCCCCGGCGCCCGTTTCGAACAAGGCGAACGCGCCTTCGAACCCGGCGACCTCATGGTCCTCTACTCCGACGGCATCCTCGAAGCCGCCAACGAAGCCGACGAACAGTTCGGCGAAGACCGCGTCGCCGAAGTCGTCCGCGCCCATCGCGACCAGTCCACCGAAGAGATCCGCAACCAGATCCTCTCCGCCGTCGCCCGCTTCACCGGCAACGCCGCCGCCGCCGATGACCAGACGCTCCTCGTCATTCGCAAGTCCGCCGCCTAGTGCGATACGCTGACGGGACGATGCTCTCCCGCCGCGCGTTTCTCGCCGCCACAGGGGCCGCCCTCGCCGCCCCCGCCCGCAAGCCCAATCTGATTGTCATCCTCGCCGATGACCTCGGTTTCTCCGACATCGGCGCCTTCGGCGGCGAGACCGAAACAACGAACCTCGATACCCTCGCCAAAAACGGCCTCCGCTTCACCCAGATGTACTCGGCCGCCCGCTGCATGCCCAGCCGCGGCATCCTGATGACGGGCTACTACGCCCAGCAGTCCGGCTTCGAACAGAAGGGCGGCGTAGTCCCGCCCAAGTGGATCCGCTACACCCCCCAATATCTCAGCGACGCCGGCTACCGCTGCTACCATTCCGGCAAGTGGCACGTCCCCACCCAGCCCGTCGCCGGCGCCGGCTTCCACCAGTCGTACTTCCTCGGCGATCAGGACCGCTTCTTCTCCCCCACCCGCCATTCGCTCAACGACAAGCTCCTTCCGCCCGTCAAACGCGCCGACGGTTACTACGCCACCAAAGCCATCGCCGACAACGCTCTCAACTGGCTCAAGACCCACCACCAGGATCACCAGAAGGACCCCTTCTTTCTCTACCTGGCCTTCACCGCGCCCCACTTCCCCCTCCACGCCCTCCAAGCCGATATCGACCGTTTCAAAGGCAAGTACGACATGGGCTGGGACGTCCTCCGCCAGGCCCGTTCCGAACGCGCCCTCCAGCGCGGCGTCGTCAACTGCAAGCCCGCCCCACTGGAACCCGAAGTCTGGCCCCCGTGGAACACAACGGCTGACGAACTCACCAAACAAATCGGCCCCGGCGAAGTCACCCGCGCCGTCCCGTGGAAGACGCTCACCCCCGAACAGAAGGAATTCCAGTCCCTCAAAATGGCCATCCAC
>CANIFK010000722.1 GCA_947466555.1 Acidobacteriota bacterium
AGTTGCGGGGAGCTTCCTTGCTACTCCGTCGTTGCAGGCGCAGACGATTAAGGGCCAGAGCGTGAAGACGAAGAACACGGCGAAGAACGTGATCTTCATTCTGCTGACCGGGGCGCCGAGCCATATCGATACGTTCGACTTGAAAATGACCGATGGGATTACGCCGAAGACGTTTAACCCGGCGAGTTTGAAGGGCGTGCAGTGGAACTCGGGCGTTTTCCCGAAAATGGCTGCGCAGTTTGACGATATCGCCGTGGTGCGGTCGGCGCGGGCGTGGGCGGCGCAGCATACGCTGTCGCAGACGTGGGTGCAGATTGGCCGGAACCCGGCGGCGGTGCTGGGCGATGTGGCGCCGAATATGGGCGCGATTGTATCGATCGAAAAACGCAACGAGCGGACGCCGAGCCAGATCTTCCCGACGTTCCTGGCGTTGAATTCCGATGGGGCTATTGGGGCCGGGTATCTGCCGGCGACGTATGAGCCGTTTAAGTTCACGCCGAGCACGGCGGGGCTGCCGAACACGACGAACGCCGATGGCGGGACGCGGTTCGACACGAAGTACACGCTGCTGCAGGGGCTGGATAATCCGCTGCGGGTGAATTCACCTTACGGCGACGCGATGACGGATTTCGGGGCTTTCTATCAGGCGGCGCGCGGGTTGATGTACAACGCGGCGGTGGATAAGGCGTTTAAGTACTCGGCGGCGGACAGCACGCGGTATGGGAACACGTCGTTCGGCAACGCGCTGTTGACGGCGAAGCAAGTTCTGGAAGCCAACATGGGCACGCGGTATGTGCAGGTGTCGCTGGGTAGTTGGGACATGCACAACAACATCTACTCCACGCAGGCGGGGCAGAGTTCGATCTTCACGATGGGGAAGGTGCTGGACGATGGGTTGGGCGCGCTGCTGGCCGATTTGAAGGCGAGCGGGCAGTTGAAGGAGACGCTCATTGTGATGATGGGTGAATTCGGGCGGACGGTGGGGCCGTTGTCGGCGACTGCCGGGCGCGACCACTACACGCAGCAGTTTGTGATGTTCGCCGGCGGCGGCGTGAAGGGCGGACGGGCGATTGGATCGACCGACGCGACGGGCGCGCGGACGGAGGAGTGGGGCTGGAGCGGGGAGCGGGATGTGCGTGTGGAGGATGTGGAGGCGACGATCTATTCGGCGCTGGGCATCAACTGGACGAATATCCGGTATGACGATCCGTTCGGGCGCGGGTTCGAATATGTCCCGTTTGCCAATGACGGGTTGTACAAGCCGATTGATGAACTTTGGGGCTAACGGTATTGACGGGGAGCGTTGAATTCCGCATTCTGTGCGTATGCGGACGCTCCTCGTTGTTGCTGCCCTGCTGGCGGGGCCCTATTTAGCTGGTCAGACGCCCAGGGATGAGCGGTGGCGGGGGGACCTGGATTTCCTGGTCTCGACGCTGCAGGCGCGGCATCCGAACCTCTATACCCGGGTGCCGGCGGCGCAATGGGACGAGGCGGTGGCGGGGCTGCGGGAGCGGATTCCGGGGATGACGGATACGCAGGTGGCGATGGAGCTGGCGCGGATAACGGCGTTTGCCGGGGATGCGCATACGACGTTGAACTTGCGGAGTTCGGCGTTGTTTACTTCTTTGCCGCTGCGGGTGCAGTGGTTCGAAGAGGGGTGGGTGGTGACGGGGATGCCGGCCGATCAGCCGGGGTTGATTGGGACGGTGTTGGGGCAGTTGGACAACACGGCGATGGCGGAGGTGGTGGAGAAGCTGCGGCCGTATGTGAGCTATGAGAACGAATGGTGGCTGCGGGCGCAGGCGCCGAATTATTTGATCAGCCCGGAGATATTGGTGAACTTGGGCGTGCAGTTGAACCGGAATGCTTTGACGTTGAACGGGGAGGCGGTGGTGCCGGCGGCGGCTCCGTCCGGCATTACTGCGGGGCCGATACTGGCGCAGCCGAAGTTTCCGTTGTGGGCGCGGTATGGCGGGGTGGCGTATTGGTTCACGTATCTGCCGGAGAGCCGGACGTTGTATTTCAAATACAACAGCTGCGTGGAGATGCCGGTGATGCCGGCGGCGCGGTTCCGGGGGGAGTTGGCGGCGGCGTTCGCGGCGAATGCGGTGGACCGTTTTGTGGTGGATGTGCGGAATAATGGCGGCGGGGATAGCCGGATTCTGGGGCGGCTGCTGCCGGTGGTGCCGGAGGGGGTGAAGCGGGTGGTGATTACGGGGCGGCAGACGTTTTCGAGCGGGTTGAGCGCGGTGGCGGATTTGATGCGGTCGGGGTATGTTTCGGTGGGGGAGCCGACGGGCGGACGGCCATCGGGGTTCGGCGAGGTGCTGGGGTTCACGCTGCCGAATTCGGGGTTGCGGGGGCAGTATTCGACGAGGGTGTTCCGGGGGGCGGTGCAGGCCGATAGCGAGACATTGACACCGGACGTGGTGGTGGGGTGGACGTGGGGGGCGGCGTCACAGGAGTTGGACCCGTTTCTGGAGGCGGCGCTAGCGGTGAATTAGGGCTTGGTATGCTGGAGCCGTATGACTAAGGTTCAATTGCGCTACGAGTTGCTGCGGCCGCTGGACGAGACTCTGATGAAGCGCATCTCCGATGCGCACGGTATTTACGGGTTCCAGAAGATTGAAGTGGAGCCTTCGCTGGATCATATTGTGGTGGAGTATGACGCTTCGCGGTTGTCGCGGGGTGGCATGGAAGCCAAGCTGCATGGAGCGGGGATTCCGGTTAAGGCGCTTTAGTTTTCAGGCTGGGTTGCTGGCGGGTTTGGCGTCTGGGGACACCCGGCCTGCGCGCTATCGCGCTCGGCACGCGGGTGTCCCCGTGGGTGTTTCGGCTAGCGCGGGGTGACTTTGGCGTCGTGCTGGATGCAGAGGTTGGCTAGGCAGGCGCGCCAGGCGCTCTGGGTGGGTTGTAGGTCCATGCCATTTTCGGGCGGGAGTTCTTTGGCTGTCGCCCAACGTTTGTTGGCCTTGCGGTAGTCGTATTGGCGCTGATAGTAGGCTTGCAGGCGCATGCGGGTTGGGTATGTTGGGTCGGCGGCCAGGGTGCCGGGTTTTTCGGCGAATTGGACGTAGCCCCAGTGTTCGGGGAGATGCATGTTCACCTTGCCTTGCGGTGACCAGACCCAGTTGTCTTCCGGCGTTTTGGGGACGCGGCGGTACTTGCCTTCGTGGATCTCGTGATGCCATTCAACGCGGGAGAAGTTGACTCGCCACGTGTCGTTGGACTTGGGGGGTAGGGGCATGTGGGCCGCCTTTCCGAAGGCCGTCCAGGGGATGGCGATTTCGAGGGTCCAGCCTTTGTCGGTATCGGTGTGGTTATTGATCGTTCCCTGCACCTGGACGGCGGTGCGGAGGCCGGGGATCTCCCATCCGTTGTCGGCGGAGCCGCCGTCTTTATAGGGCTTGGGGAGGAAGAGGTCCCAGGTGGTGTTGAGGGCGTTCATTTCGAACTCGAAGTATTCGTGGGAGTCGGAGCTCGGGTCGACGAAGAGTTCGAAATCGTTGTCGTGGAAGATGACGGAATCGTGTTTGGTGAGGGTGCCCCAGACGTGGGGTTCTTCGAGTTCGGC